>JAGTQV010000031.1 GCA_018397035.1 Candidatus Bathyarchaeota archaeon
AAACATGTCACCTATGGTGACGAGTAGCTTCATGGCTGTTGCAGCCGCCCCTCCCTCTTCGCCGTCGAGGATCCTCTCTTCTTCATTCGAGAGATACACGAGAACGTCCTACTCCTTGGGGTCAGCTGGGATCATTGCTCTCTCGAACTTCTCCTTAGGCCTAAGGAATGATCTCGTCGCGTCGATACCGACCTTCGTCGTGAGGCTAAGTTCTTGGTTCCCGGAAGCGTCGAGACTTGAACCCCTGGCATCTGTGATAACGACTAGGCCACGGCTTCCCTGGAACCTGGTAGCTATGGCCCACTCCACCTCTTCTAGATTGTTGACGTCGATGTCGGGATCGACCACGACAACATGTTTTAGTGAGGGGTGGCCAGCGAAGGCTGCGAGAATGGCATTCTTGGCATCCCCCTCGCTCTGTTTCTCAACAGATACTGCAGCGTGTAGCCAGTGGCAGCCTCCGGCTGTCAGGTTGACATCTTTGACTCTGGGGACCACTCCTGCTATCGACTCTGCAATCCTGGCTTCTTGGGGGAGCCCCATAAGGAGGCCATGCTCCCTCCCTGAGGGTAGTAAGGCATGATAGATGAAGTCCTTCCTGCATAGTATTCTTTCCACCTCAACCACTGGCTGCTTCCTGACTATGTCATATGTTCCGGTTATGTCGACAAAAGGCCCCTCGTCAACCTCTTTCTTCAGGAGGATCTTCCCCTCGATCACAATCTCTGCATCTACTGGGACGCGTGCGTTCACTGAAGAGCATTCAGCGACCATGAGCTTGTTCCCTAGGAGCCTGTTCGCCACAGCGTACTCGCTCACTCCAAAGGGGGCTGGTGATGCGGCGGCGAGAAGCACTGCTGGGTGCAGTCCGAGCGCTATCCCAACGTCAACTGTTGAATGACCAGATGCTTCAGCGGACCTGCAGATCTGATAGAGATGCCGAGGCACTATTCTGATGGCCATGTGCATCTTATCGATTATCATCAGTCTGTGGATTGATACGTTCTCGCCGCGGCTGTCGGGCAGCCGTGCTGAGACTATTGCCGAAGTGAGGTAGGGGGCCGAGTCCTTCTCGAAGTGTGTTAGCGCCGGTAGCTTTGAGAGATCCGAGAGCTCCTCAGTGGCATTGAGGTTGCTGGACACGCTTGGTTGCTGGGGATTTCTGATTCCGTCCATGATGCAGCCGCGCAATCTGTCAGGTGTTGTGTCAAGGGACAGGGCAAGTCTCCTTTTGGTTCCGCATATGCCTGAGACAGCCTTACCGTAGCCACTGATCTGAAACAGGATCGCCTTCTTTCTATCGTTTTCCTTCATGATGGAGGAGGCTTCGAACCTTGGGGAGACCGCCCTATCTATTCTATGAAGTTCAGACTCCCTCTCGAGGATATCGATGAATGAACGTAGGTCCACCATGGCTTTTCCGCTTTGGCTTTTCGATAGGTCCTGTGTCGTTATTAAGTTGGCGGACTCCTCCAAGGTCTGAATAGGTCGTGATCAACGCCAAGCCGCTGGAGTATTCGGCCGACTAGGAAGTCGACGAGGTCTTGGATTCTCTGTGGATTATGGTAGAATGCTGGACAGGCAGGGATGATCAGTGCGCCTGCACGGCTTAGTCTCAAGAGATTCTCCAGATGGATTGTGTTGAGCGGTGTTTCTCGAGGTACGACTATCAGCGGTCGACCTTCCTTGAGGCAGATGTCCGCCACTCGCAGGAGTAGATTCTTGGATAGGCCGCATGCGATCGCTGATGCTGAGGCCATAGAACATGGCACAATGGTCATTGCGTCAAATATCCAGGAGCCGCTCGCGGCAGGTGATGTGAGGTCATCAACCTCGAAATGCTCGGTGGCCAGCCTATAGACTTCATCCGGCTCGAGTGAAAGCTCATGCCTTAGTATCTTCTGTGCCGGATGCGTCATAATGACGTACGATTCAATCTTCTTCTCTCTAAGTACTTCAAGCAGTCTCCATGCATATATCATGCCGCTAGCTCCGGTTATCCCGACTACAATTCGCAAATCAATCCGCCCAGCAGAGGCTGTTAGGGTGCTGTCAGGTTATGAGAGTGAGAACTAGTTTGATTAACACATTATTAAGAGTTTGAGCACAAGCATTAGTCTGAGCGACCGGGCCAGAGTGAGCACCTATTGTCTCTCAGTAGACATCCGCGTGTTGTGTTGTTGGGGGGAACCTTCGACCAGCTGCATAAAGGGCATAGGAAGATAATCTCCAGTGCCCTTCAAGTCGGTGACAAGATAGTGATCGGTCTTGTGACCGACAAGTTCGCGGCGAAGAGAGGAAAGCACCATGAAGTGAGTAGTTACGAATCTAGACGTATGGGTCTTGAGTCGTTTCTCTCCGCTAAGGGTGAGCTGGACAGGGTGGAAATAGTTCCTCTGGAAGATCCTTACGGACCCGCAGTCTCAGAAGCTCAGATCAACGCAATAGTCGTGAGCCGAGAAACCCTCGATACCGCACTTCGGATAAACAGGATTCGAATTAGTCGAGGGTTGGCACCTATCCAGGTCTACGTTGTGGACCTAGTGCTTGCCGAGAACGGAAAACCAGTCTCCACTAGTAGGATAAGGGGGGGTTTCATCAACAAGGAGGGTAGGTCGCTGAACAAGAATTGGTAAGGCCCCATCGACCAGACATCTGAACCCGCGCCTCTCCCGCGTCACCGTTACCGCAGAAGATGAACGGTCTTCTGAAACCGACAGGTCGCACAGCTTCTCCAATGGTGTACCAAAAGCTTTAGTAAATACGATTCCACATTTCAACGTTGAATTGCCACTTTTTCGGAGACATCTGTCATGTTACAGAAAATTGGAGGGCGCCTTTTTGTTTGGGGAACGTGGCTAGCTGGGTCGATGGTTTGTTCATGCAAACTCCTTCTCCCATTGGTCGGATATCTTGACAAGGTTCTTGCGAAACTCGTCGAACTCAACGAAGAACCCCTCTTTCAACGAGTCACCGACGTATCTTTTGCCCCAAGAGACCATTCCCATCTGGAGCATGTCCCTCCACACGTAGTAGACGAGTCTCCTGGAGGCTGTGAAAGGCTTGTTCTTCCACATGAAGGATCCATTCCTGATCTTTGTCGCGAAGGAGTTGAGAGCGTGCTTCGAGAAGTGTCCCCTCTTCTCCTTCAGCTCCTCCAATAGGAAATGAAGTATAATACGCTGCTTCGTATTGGCTGGGTAGATTATGCTTGCAAAGTCCGGGTATGAGTTTGATGCCAGGGCTTCCTTATCGAAGTGGATCCCTCTGAGGGTTCGATGTGCACTCTTGGTTGCACTTTTCTGAATCATGAAAGGCCTCCGTTGAACATCTTGAAGTTTTGCCGATATGAGCGGATATTGCAATGTTGGTTGCATATACGATTTTCCTCGCTTGAAGCGGACGTGCAGTCAAGATTGCACTTCTCCAGATGTCACTAACGCCTCAAGAGAGCTTCAAGAAAGAAACTCTCGGCCTCTTCCATCGTCCTCGGCCAGTGATTTGACGCGCCTACCCAGAAGCTGCTGGTGTGAAATGTTTCTGGGAACGATCTAGCTCCGTTGGTCTTCTGGTTTATGAGCGGTACCCGAGCAAAGAAGGCTCGTCTGCACGTTTGAGGCATGTGTTCGATTTTTTGTAGGCTCCGGATCCATTCGAAAAAATGGACTGCTAAGCTGTGTACTTGGTCACTGGACCTGCCCCCGGCTTCATCTGTTCCTGTGGCGGTACAAGTGGCGGAAGCGGTGGAGGCACACCAATAGTCTTGGAGATCACTATCGCCTCTGCGATCGCGACGCTTGAAACTGCCTGAACCATCAAGGCAGGTGGGGCTTTCTGGCTCTTGAAATCATCCATCATCTTGTCAAGCTCCTCTTTGGTCCCAGACGCCTGAGCCTTCCCTTTGATGTTTATTTGAGCGACGGACGGTGTGAAAGACGCCGTGAACACGAAGGGGGTTTCAATCATCTCTGAGGATCTCCTTTCGAAACCAAGCAGATTAACGTTTATGGAGATCTGCAATTGAGACGGGAGTGAGATATCAGTGTCCCACAGTCTCTCACCTGACAGCTGGGTAACGAAAACCTTGATGTTTACCATTTCCCACTCACAAATGACTGGTGATGCCGTGACTATAAACTGTTTGTAAGCAGGGGTCCACAGCTAGCCTTTGCGCTTGTGCTTACGAATCCTCTCAACAATGAGTCTCTCCCCAAGGACTCTTGCGACGAGCAGCTGACCCTCCCTGAACGGGAAGGCTGAGTCATCAGTTAACTTGGTGGGCAAATAGATGCGCGGCGAACGATACACCGCTCTCCCGTGCTTGTCTTTTTTCCTGACTACAGTAAGTTTGACTAAAACCTTCTTAACCATTTCCATCACTAATAGGTACTACAATACGAATATAAAGTCTTCCTTTGTTCAGCAAAAACTGGACCAGCGATTGGTTTTCAGGGCCGGATTGACGGCGCGTAACGCTTTCATAGTAGAGATATATCCAATATTTGCAACCCGCCGGGATGAGGTAATGCTTAGCGAGATACGATGGCATGGGAGGGGAGGACAAGGCGTAGTGACAGCCAGCAGAATTCTCGCACAGGCAGCACTCTTGGAAGGCAAGTTCGTGCAGGCCTTCCCAGAGTTTGGGCCTGAAAGGACAGGTGCGCCGATTCTTGGCTTCACGCGGATCAGTGATGAGAGGATCCGTATCCACAGCCACGTCTACACTCCAAGCCTGGTAGTCGTCCTAGACCCGACGTTACTGGAGAGCGTCGACGTGACGACAGGATTGAATAAGAATGGAATACTGGTGGTCAATTCGGAGAAGACCCCGCGGCAGATCAAGGAAAGGCTTGGCGTCCATGATGCAAAAGCCTTCACTGTGGATGCTACAAGGATAGCCCTAGAGGTCCTAGGCAGGGCGATCACCAACACCGCGATGTTAGGGGCTGTGGTCAGGGCTGCACCAATAGCCTCGCTGGACTCTGTTAAAGCCGCTGTCCGCGAAAGGTTCACTGAAAGCTTGGCAGACAGAAACGTCACAGCGATCGAGCGAGCATACAGCGAGGTTGTCTGCGAATGAGTCATAAGCCGGGCTGGAGGGAGCTGCCGATAGGGGGCCACCTCTACGAGACCGGATCTTCTCTGAAGTATAAAACCGGTTCATGGCGTACTTTCAGGCCGATACTTGACCGAGCAAAGTGTACGAGATGCCTGCTCTGCTGGATATATTGCCCCGAACCCTCGATCAAGAGAACAGAAGATGTCGTCGAGATAGACTATGACTTCTGTAAAGGGTGCGGCATCTGCGCGGCAGAATGCCCTGTGAAGGCGATCCAAATGGTGGAGGAGAGGTAGATGCAGAAGATAGTCGGACTTACCGGGGACGAGGCTGTAGCCTATGCTGCGAAGCAGAGTTCCGTAGATGTGGTCGCCGCCTACCCAATCACACCCCAGACGGTGATAGTTGAGCAGTTCGCCCAGTACGTAGCCAACGGTGAGGTCCACACCGAATTTGTCTGCGTAGAGTCTGAACACTCAGCCTTGTCAGCATGTATCGGTGCGAGCCTGACTGGAGCCCGGGTCTTCACGGCCACGGCGAGCCAAGGCTTGGCTCTGATGCACGAGATGCTCTACATAGCCTCAAGCTTGAGGTGTCCTATAGTTATGGCAGTTGCTAATAGAGCGCTCTCAGCACCAATCAACATCTACGCTGATCACTCAGATATGATGGGATCAAGGGACTCCGGCTGGATACAGGTTTACGCTGAAGATGCTCAGGAAGCTTACGACTGGACACTCCAAGCATTCGACATCGCGGAGAAAGACAACGTGATGCTCCCAGTGTCGGTGAACCTGGACGGGTTCACCATCTCCCACTCCATGGAAGGGATCAGCGTCCTAGAGGACGACGCTGCTAGAAAGTTCCTTCCGCCCAGACCGATCTCCTACATTGTAGACCCTGACAGACCAATCACGATCGGAGCTGGCAACAATCCTGAGTACTACTTTGAATTCAAACGTCAGCAAGAAGATGCATTACGCAGATCGTCCAAGGCGGTACTCGAGACAGCACGAAAGTTTGGAGCGATCTCAGGGAGGAAATATGGTGTCCTAGACACCTATGGCCTAGAAGATGCAGACGTTGCCATGGTAGGCCTCGGCAGCTGCATGGGGACAGTAATAGAGGCTGCGAGAAGACTGAGGAAGAAAGGAGCGAAGGTAGGGGCCATCAAGTTATGGCTCTACAGGCCTTTCCCGGAGAGGGAGCTCCTTAGAACTCTCGAAGGCCTCAAGTCACTCGTCGTGCTAGACAGGTCCTGCAGCTTCGGTGCACCGAACGGTGCTTTATGTAGCGACATACTCTCGACCTTGTACAGCACCAACCTGAAGCTGAAGATCTCAAATGTCATCTACGGACTCGGTGGACGGGACATGACTGTCCCAATGATAGAGGCGATATACAGGCGAGCACTGAGGCAGAAGAAGCAGCCTTTGAAGAGAGATGTCCGATTTGTGGGGGTGAGGGAGTAATGGTAATACTCAAGGATCTCCCGGCTGAAGAGCTCTTTCTGCCGGGGCACAGGCACTGCTCCGGCTGCGGCGCATCGATGGCGGCCAGGATGGCGCTCAAGGCGTCTGGGAAAGAGGTCGTCGTAACGAACGCAACAGGCTGCCTTGAAGTGGCATCCACGATCTACCCATACTCCTCCTGGATGGTCCCCTGGGTTCACACCGCTTTCGAGAATGCGGCAGCAACAGCGAGCGGAATAGAGGCTGCATTCAAGGCCATGGCGAGAAGGGGGGGGAGGTCGAGGGTCCCCCCTATAATATCCTTTGCTGGCGACGGCGGCACCTTCGACATTGGAATGCAATCGCTCTCAGGAGCCCTGGAAAGGGGCCACCACATGCTGTACATCTGCTATGATAATGAGGCTTACATGAATACTGGGATCCAACGCTCAGGTTCGACCCCGCATGGTGCTGCAACGACTACGTCACATGCTGGGACGAAGTTACCGGGGAAGCCTGAATGGAAGAAGGATCTGATAGGAATAAGCATATCTCACGGAATAGAATACGCCGCAACAGCATCAGTCGCCTACTGGAATGACTACATGACAAAAGTCAAGAAGGCTCTTGAGGTCAAGGGGCCGTCGGTAATACATGTCCTAGCTCCCTGCCCACGTGGCTGGAGGCATGAGCCTGCGGACACCGTCAAGATCGCGAGGTTGGCAACTCAGACGCTCTACTTCCCAATATACGAGTTTGAACGAGGAGCCTACAGGCTCAATGTGAAGGTGCCTAACCCCTTACCGGTTGAAGATTTCCTGAGGACCCAAGGCAGGTTCAGCCACCTCTTCAAGCCAGAGTTCTCAAGTGAGATCCAGAAGATCCAAGACTGGGTCAACGCAAACTGGGCAAGGATCCTCAACTTGTGCGGTGAAACAAAGACGTAAGGAATTAACCTCCAAGGAGAGGGAAAACTTTGAAACTCAGACAGATTTTAGCTGCCGGTCTACTCCTGATAGTCGTGACAGTGATACTCTACCCGACAACCGCGACTGGGACAGTCAACCTCAGCGCCCGATACGAGCAGGCCGTAATAGAGGCTGAGCCCCCTGTAGGGAGGCTGGTGTTCAAAGGCATCACAAACCTCTACGTTTCATTCTCCGAGGTTCGCATCCATAGTGCTAATGAGGAAAATCAGACCGGATGGTTGCCAATAAGCTTTGGAACCCCAAGCCTGGACATCGTGGACCTCAAAAATGAGTCTGGAACGATCCTTGTAACGCCGACTGTGCCAGTGGGTGAGTATAACGGTGTCATGCTTGCGTTCTCTAATGTCACAGCTGTCTTCAACGGCACGACCGCTCAGGTGGAGAGCGTACCGGCATACGTTGTCGTCGCCCACCACTTCGCCGTCAGATCAGGATCAGAGACGAATCTCAAGCTCAAGTTCACAGTAGACTACCGCGCCCTCAATTCAAGTAGCCGAGTTTTTTTTGAGGTGAAGCCGCTACTTGACTAGGTTCGTCAGGCTCTATTTGGGAAGGGGTTTGGATACGGGGTGAGCTTGCATGTGTGTTCTCGGGAAGAATAGATTGTCTGAGATGATGGAGAAGCTTAAGCTAGTATACCCCTTCGATCACAACCTCCTCGATGGTGACGGCTACATCCTCACGGTCAGGGATGAGACTGTGCTGCACTACCTCGAACACAAGAACCTCATCTCCTATGAGATAGTATTCACACCGCCAGACATCGTCGCGCACCTAACCGCCAAGAGCCGCTATGGCAGGATGGGCCTATCCTTCCTGAATGCTGCGAAGGTTCACAGCGGATTCATCGGCAGACTGGCGCTTGAACTCGTCAACTTGAGCAACGATCGGCAACCGATAACAATCAAAAGGGGTGACCCTCTTATGCACGTGGAGTTCATAACGCGCGAGGGAAGACCATCCCCTTACATGGGGCCTTACCAGTTCCAGTACATGAGTGATGAGGAGGTTGAGATTTACATGTCGATAATATCAGAGCACTTCCCGAACCTCTTTGATCCGCAACTTCTGAACCGAATGGTTCGAGAGAGGGTTAGTGTAACTGGTAAGTAGGCAAGACCCGGTCCGTAGCAGGAAGGAAGCCTGACGCTTCCACGATCATATTCAATGCAATGCTCATATTCGATTCCTTGGAGACCTAGCGGGACGCTCGCCTTCTTGACCGAGCTGTCATCCTGCGGCCGTAGTAGTGCGCGGCGATACTGAGTATCAGAAAACCTGCAAGCGTGCTGACCATAGCTAGCTCCTGCCTCCCTGAGGGCTTCTCGACGATGACTGTATCTCCGAAAGCCAATGCATGTCCGCTAGCTGAGATTCTGGCGCTTGTGTTTGTGTAGCTGTAGACCGTCTTGGAGACATTCACAGTCTCTATCTGAATCCGGAGGTCGAGACTCTTGGTTTCTGCCACTCTCCAAGTCGTAGTCTGGCTGTCAAGGTCAAAAGATCTTGGCCACGAGTCTATCTTGCCCTCCAGACCTTGAAGATCGAATATCGTGACGTTTCCAGCGGTATTCGCTGCCATCTGCGCTGTTATCGGAGTGAATATCGGCGAGAAGTACTTGACCCCTGTCTGGTTAGTTAACCCCTCAATGTAGGGTCGGAGCTGGTTCAGGCCGACAAGGTTGTAACTCAAGTTCCCCGACCTCAAGTCAGACGTCACCTTGAGAGGCAGCCAGCCGAGGTCAGCCCTCAAAGTGTCTTGATCAGAGTCCAACGCTCCGTCAAGGGCGAATCTCGCGGTCACATTCATCCAGACGCGACTCGACGCTATATCTATGGTGAGTGATGAGACTCTGAGTTCTCGTCTCTTATCTCTCAATGCTTCTTGAAATGCATCCTGAGCCTCCAGGAGGTCTTGCCCTGTGACATTTACCCTCTTTTCAGGAAAATCGGTCATGTTCTGGAAAAGTCTCGACTCGATCTGGACATCAAGGGAGTCCTCGCCCAGTTCTATCCTGACGCTTGCTCCTGAGGCTCTGGGAACCTGGAACGAAAGGAGTGCAAGCAGCAGGAATGTCATCAACAGTCTTCTGTTCAAGAATCTCAGGTCCTGATTAGGGGCTTAGAACGTCCTTGTTCAGGCAGGTCAACGGACTTTTGTGCCAGCGGGTATGTGATCCGGAACCGTAAGCCAGATAGGCTCGCCTCTATGGTCGGCTGCCAGAAGCATTCCCTTCGACTCGTTTCCAGCTATTATCTTGGGCTCCAAATTTGTTAGAACGACGAAGTTCTTTCCTACAAAGTATTCAGGCTGGTAGGTCTCCCCACCACCTGCCACAACCTGAATCTCCGAGGTGCCGATGTTGACCCTCAGCCTGAAGAGCTTCTGTCTGCCTTGAATCCTTTCGCACGCTGAAACGCACCCCACTCTAATATCCAGTCTCTCGAACTCGCTAAGGCTCACGGACACCACCAGTCACCATCCTTCCGCTTCTCTTGCAAGGCTATAGATAAAACTATTCTGACAGGTATGTGAAGACTCGGACGATTCCGAAAGAGGCGAGCAGCAGTATCGCAGGGACAGCCGGTAGCAGGTAGAATATGAACTGCGTCTTTCTCGGCAGTGCGAAGAATAGGCCGTAAACAGAGGCGAACCATAATATGAGGAGAGTGCTTGGCTGGCAGTCTCTCCTCTTCAGAGCGCTGTAGCCAAGCAGAGCCGCTGCTGGCAGAGCAAGCGGGTAGATGAAGGGATTCGCATTAGCAGTGATATTCAGTCCTGAAGCGCTGTATATAGGAAACGGAGCTATGTTCACAAGCCAACCTGCTGGGGGGGAGGCGTACGAGTGTGGCGAGTCTAGGGTTAGATGCCAGCTCACAGAGAACCAGAAGGAGTTGATAAATGGTGAGGAGTCCAGAGAAACTGCGACGGGGAGAAGAGAAACCATGAAGGTCAGTAAGGTGACTAGGAGCAATCCAGAGAGTTTCCCAGATGCACGGATGCAGATCAGGTATGCGGACACACCAACTACCGCAAATGCTCCGACGAGCTTAACTCCAGATGCCAGACCAAGAGCTATTCCAGAGAGGTAGGGTCTGCCATAGCAGACGGCAAGGAAGGCCACGGCTACAAACAGTGCGAGAAAGACGTCAAGCATCGCCACCCTAGACATCACATGTGTTAATGGATCGATGATTAGTAATGCTGAGGCGAGGACGGCGACTGGATCACTAAAAACCCTTCTACCGAACAGATAGGTAACTGGGATAAGGATGCTTCCGGCCACGGCTCCGGCTATACGCCAACCGAGAGAATTGTAGCCGAAGACTACTATCCCCAGAGCTATTAGAGCCTTCCCTAAAGGAGGGTGCACATAGTTCGGGTCTCCATTCATCTCCAATAGTGATTTCGCAGCCGGCGCATAGTACACCTCGTCCACCATGAGTGTTGGAGGGTTAGACAAGTTCACCATTCGAATGATGAGCGTGCAGATCAGGAGTGCCACCGACGTTAACACGTGCATTGGACATTTCGGAAAAGCCGCGAATACCCTGGAAACATCGCTGATGATCGCGTTACGCAAGCCAACCAGCCTCGGCAAAGAGGTCGTACATCGGGAACGACGGTTCTCTTGCCGAACAGCAGCATAGGTCGCTGGGCGCATAACTCTGCCTCTGATGGAACTCCAGAGGAGTGCTGAACCCCGCTAGTGATTAGCCGCTCGAGGTATTATGGTCTTTTTCTCATTCACTAGTCTTTCCCGCCGGCCCCGTGCCACGTGGGACTAGCATGCGGGCCTTTCAAGGGTCCTGTAGCCTAGAGATTCATCAGAGATGAGTTTTCAAACTTAATGTCTGCACTCCTGAGTGAAGCGTCCTAGGGAACCTCGTCCCCCTTACATTCAGCAATCGGATTGGGCTTCAGGCCTCCTCCAGCTACGAAGCGGAATGAATCATTAGGTCTCACGCCTACTAGGCGCTTCTTCCGAAATATTGATCCTCTTGCCTCATCATCTACTTGTAGAGGTCCTTGGCCTGCTGCGTGAGGCCCAGCCTCTGCAGCGTCTCCTTAGTTGGGATTCCAGTCTTCTTATCCCAGCCTCTCAGGTCGTAGTACTTGTCCTTGAGCATCTCCAGCTCTTCTGGGGGCATGTACATTCCCTTAGACGGCCCTTCAGGTATCGGTTCCTTCATGAATCTCTTCGCTTGAACATCATGCTCCCTGCGGTGCCCCTCGCGACAGTTGAATGATCTCTCTAGGTTCCAGATTCTGTCAGAGATGTCCACCAGTTCAGGCAGGGTAAGGTTCATCCCAGTTACGACATTGACTATGTTAAGGTGCTCGTTGGTAATCTCCATCAGGCCGTAGATGCCCTCGGTCATTCTGCAGACGCACATCGAGTCCTGAATTGTCGTGGCACTCTGAGTCCCAACAGCATACTCCGGTTTTCCTTCAAGGATTTTCCTGTCTGATTTCCCTATCCGCTCGGCTGTCGGTCTTGCGTCTTGGTGGCTCCCACCCCTTGTCCCAGTAGCCATTCCCAAGCAGTAGCCTTTCATCCCCCTAGGTGAGTGTCCAGCATTCTCAAGGCCCTTTATCGTTACTGCGTAGAGTTCCGAACCTTTGCCTATCTTCGCTGCTGCTCGAGCCGCGCCCTCGGCCAGCAGATCTCCTATTCCCTCACGCCTTCCAATCTTCTCAAGTAGCTGGATAAGGGCGGCGTCGTTTCCAAACCGCAGATCTAGCCCATCAGTCTCCTGCTTGGACAGTATGCCTTTCTCGTAGCACTCCATAGCGAATGAGATGACAGCTCCAGCGGAGATCGTATCAACACCCAGCTCATCAGACATCCTGTCGGCCCTCGCGATCATCTCGAGTGACGCAACACCGCAGTTTGATCCGAATGCGAAGATCGTCTCGTACTCTGGGCCCTCGTCGAAGGTCCCGGCGTAGGGGCCTGTCTTTACGTAGGTGAGTTTCGTGCAGTAGATTGGGCAGGCCATGCACCCCTTGTCCCTGACCACCAGTCTGGACCGCATCGCCTCTCCACTAATCTTCTCCACCTCCTCAAAGACTTCGCTCTGCCAGTTCCTTGTCCCGAGTATCCCGAGCTGATTGTTCGTCGTGGTTACTCCTGGAGTTCCCAGAGTGGGCAGCGCCTTTCCTGTTCCTGGGTTCGCCTTGATGCGGTTGTACTGGTCGCTCACGACTCTAAGGAACTCTTCCACATCTGGAACCTCCACGTCTTTGGTTCCTCGGACAACGATGGCCTTGAACCTCTTCGAGCCTAAGACCGCTCCGTTGCCTCCTCTCCCCGCGGCCCTAGCCCCCCAGATAGTACATGCGAACCTTACAAGCCGCTCCCCTGCGGGGCCGATGCATGCAATCTGAGCCTTCGGCTCAGCAAGGTCCTTCCTCAGAATCTCTTGGGTCTCGTATGTGCTTTTCCCCCAGATATGTGATGCATCCTTGAACTCCACATTGTCGTCGAAGACCTTGACGTAGGCTGGTTTCTCAGACCTGCCCTCAACTACTATCGCGTCGTATCCAGCGTATTTCATCTCTGGCCCGAATGAGCCCCCTCCGTATGCATCGAAGAAGTACCCGGTTAGAGGCGACTTCGTGAAGACACCGGATCTGCCGGCCGTGGGGACCATGGTGCCTTGGATGGGCCCTGCGGCGAAGACGTACTTATTCTCTGGACCGAGTGGGTCGATGCCTGGCTTGACCTCGTCATACAGGATCTTTGCCCCGAATCCGTTCCCGCCCAGGAATAGTCTCGCCATCTCTTTGGTCAAAGGTGTGGTGCTGGACTTCCAGTTAGTCATGTCGAGGCGCAGTATTCTGCCTGCATATCCTCCATAAGTCCACATCGGCCATCACCCTCCTCCAACCGGCTCAAGGAGTGATACAACATCTCCATCACTCAATCTATGTTTGAGATCTCCTCTGACAGTGCTTATCTCTTCCCTACCCACCATGATCAGAAAGGGCGCGAAGGCTCCGGTCGTTGGATCTTTGATCCTGCTTTCGAACTCAGCTCCAAATCTCTCAGTGAGTGTCTTGATAAGCTCTTCCACAGTCTCCCCTTCCCTGATCTCGATATCGGCCTCATTCGTTCCTGCTGCCTGCCTCAGATGAGCGAAGAACTTCACTTTCACTCTTCCCAAGGATCTTGCCCCCTACCTATCACTTCGAGAACTTCTCCTTTACCTTCTCTATCTGGACTCTGCCGAAGTCCCTTCGTCTCTCCGCGGCGAGAGTTGTCTTTCCACCAACGATAAGTGCTTGTGGCGAGCAGTACTTGACGCATTCAGGGTCACCGTCACAAACGTCACAGACCAGCGGCATATTCTTAGCTGGATGCCAATCGATTGCGGCGAAGGGGCAAGCCTCGATGCATCTCCCACACCTTATGCAGACGTCTTCAAGGATCTTCATTCCGCCTCCCACCCTCTCGTCTCTGTATATTGATTTCGGTGTTGTCGGGCAGGCGTCAGCGCAGGGTGGTTTTCCACAGGATCGACAGGCATTTGGGTAGTAGAGTTCTGGCATTCCTTGAAACTCAATCCAGATCCTCGACTTCTCCGGGTTGAACGCCTTTTCATGAACCAGCGGACAGGCGAGCTCGCACATTCTGCAGCCCGTGCATCTCTCTGCCGCGATCAGTAGCATAGTCAAAGCTGCCACCACAAGAGAATGAACTAGGTCCTCGCCATCATCTCTTCTAGGAGGCGCTCAGCCCTCAATGTGTTGAAGACGCCGCACACGCATGGTTTAGCAAGTTCACGGGCAGCCCCCTCGACTGAGATCTTGTCTCGCTTAATATCACTCAACATCTTCTTTACGAGGAGCGGGGAGACACAATGGTGACCGCACATAGTGGTTATGTCGAGTATTGTCTGCTCAGGAAGGAGTTCCTTCTTGCCCCAGACGCCAAGCGAGATGTTGAGGGAGTGGGGGTTCAAACCTATCTTCTTCAGCGAATCCCATACCTCTGAGAACAGGCCGGAGACAACGACCGAGAGCCCTAGATCAGCGTTGCGCAGCTCATCCAGACATTCCTCGAGGTCCTTCCTGTTAGTGAAGACGCCGTGAACTATGGAATTCTCCCTCGTATTGCTGAGGACTGGCTTGAGGCCTTTCCTGAAATAGTTCCCGGTCTTCATATCTCCGAAGTTGACTGGATTATGCTTCAGGATTATCTCGAGGGCCTTCCTGAATTTGGGCGCCGAGTTTTTGCTATTTATTCCCTGCGCGGCTATCACAAGGACCGGGTAGTCAATTGAGAGCGTCTCAACTGAACCTGACCTATGGAGAGTGTGAGTCAACTCTCTTCACCTCAGAACTTCGCTGCTGGCTTTCCCAGCCCGACATTTGTCTTTCCATTTGGCCTGTAGAAGATCTTTTTTTGATCTAGGTACCTCAGTATCGGAACTGTTCCGTCAGGGTTAGTTTTCACGCATAATCCTGGACTGAATACGGTATTGATCTCCTTTGACACTTTCTGTAGTGCTTCGAAGACTTGCGGGAATTGATCCTCCCTGATCTTGAATTCTGGGATGCAGGAATGCACCCTCTCATTGAGAACGTCATCACGAAGCTTTCCCGTCCTCTTGTCTGACATGAGGAAGGTCAGTGGATTGAGAGGCTCAAATTCAACTCCGAGTCTGGCCAATGCCATAGTCACCTTCTCTGCATCCTTAAGATCCACCCCTACACCCGGGCGGCCCATATCGATCGAGAAACCTATCTCACCCGGCTTGAATCTTCCTGTAACATCATTAGTCTTCATCTCCTCAGTTCCCCTGCCTGGAACGTTTGTCTCCTTATGTTCCTTGTAGACGGTAGCGAAGACCTCTCTCACACTCCTTGGCCATCCGAGTTCCTCCAGCTCTATCGCACTAACTGGACAGTTCGCGTTATTGAAGCATACTGCGCACTCAATGCACTTGTACCTGTCGATATGCGCTTTTCTGTCCTTGCCTATGGATATCGCCCCGGAAGGGCAGTAAGGTATGCATCTTGTGCATCCGACGCAAGAATCAGTAATAATCAACCTTCTCACCGCATCCTCACAATAATTATTCGATTTGCTTTACCTGACATAATATAAACCTAACTCACAGAACTTTTCCGGCGAGGAGAAGATCGACGCAAAGGTGTTCTCCAGTACCCCCTGAGATCGCAAGAACGCTTGGGGCATGTCAAAATCTTAATAGTAGTTTGACTGGTAGGTACGCGCGTAATCTTGGATGGTGTGGATCTAGGCTGATGAAAGCTAAGGTCTACGTAACAAGGGAGATACCGGAGTCAGGAATCGATCTTTTGAGAAACTGCTGTGACCTCGAAGTGAATCTTGAGGAGAGGCCTCCCGCGAAAGAGGAGCTGAAGAAGATGGTGAGGGGCAAAGACGCGATTCTCTGCCTAGTAACCGATCGGATAGACAAGGATGTAATAGCTGAGGGGGCAGAACTCAAGGTGATAGGCTCTATGAGTGTCGGCTTCGAACATATCGACGTCGCTGAGGCCACTAGGAGGGGGATCTACGTTACGAACACCCCTGGGATCCTTACAGATGCAACCGCTGACTTTGCCTGGGCGCTCATAATGGCTTCAGCGAGACGGGTGGCTGAAGCGGATAGGTACGTCAGAGATCGAAAGTGGAAGA
>JAGTQV010000032.1 GCA_018397035.1 Candidatus Bathyarchaeota archaeon
ATCCAGCTGCTTTTGAGAAGCCTTAAACAGGAATCGAGTTGAATTGGAGCTAGATGAAGACTAACATGATACCTTCCAATCTGCAACTTTGCATCAAAATGCCGGCTGCCCAGCTAATCCAAGTTTCTCAGATCATCTAGGAAAAATCAGGAAGTCTCCAGATAACAGAAACCTGTGTATGAATCTCCCGAATGGGACCGAGACAGCACTTGAGTCTTCCGCCATCAAATTGCGTAATCAGTTGTGAAATGTCTCAGTCTGCATAGGATTCTGATCGCTAGTCGAAGACTGATGTGAAATCCCCCCGGCGACTCAGCCGACCAACCTCTCACTGCGGGTACAGCAGACACAACATGGAAGTATATCATGTTGATACCTATAATACATCAAGTTCGGCAGCCAATCTTTCACACTCATCGAGGAGGGAAAGCAGAAATAGATCGGTTCGACATACCAGAGAATCATGCATTCCTCCTGAACATGTGAATTCTGATAAAGAAGACACCTCCGAGGTTACTGCTGTGAACTCAAAGAAGAGAAGCCGGCGTAGACTTATGCTGGTTTCGGCATCGGTGATTCTTGTCTGTCTTTCATCATATTTTCTGGTTCAATTGAGAATAAGTCCGCAACGTGAAGTAACTCTCACGAGGGAGCAGAAGGAAGTTGACGATTTCCTAAGGGACTATTACTCGGCCTACGGCAACGTCTCTGTAAGTAGATTGCTTATGCTCTTCGACGATGAAGCGATCCTGTCCGCCCCTGATGGTTCGATCTACAGCGGGACCACTGAAATAAGGTCCTACTACTCCAGAGTTTTCATGGGTTACGAGAACTTCACCACAGCAAGGGAGGTGGTCTCGATAGTGGTTCGAGGCGGAGATGCATGCGCGACCTACTATGTCCGGACGAGAACATGGTACTTTGGTGCTACTGAAGCCCCACAGATCTTTACAAAAGAGATCTTCAGTCTCAGGAAGGTCGAAGGTAGATGGGTCATAAATACCTTGCTAATAGAGCGGGTCCCAGCCAAGTAAACAGAGGCAATCCTGTTCCCTAGAAATATTGATCATAGATAGTCCCTCATATTCATCCAGAGCATCTTCCGCACCAGTAGGGTTCCTTGAGGTCAGGTCAAAGTCTTTTAAGGGCTTATGAACGAAGGGGAAGGCTAAGTGTTCCTAGAAATGCCGGACTCCATCACCCATCCATATCTGCCTAATTCTTCACCCCTGACGAGGAAGAGAATGCTGGAGGAAGTAGGTCTTCAAGATGTAGAGCAACTCTACATGGACGTCCCGGAGTCTGTTAGACTGAAGGAGCGACTCAAGATTCCGAGATCGACCTCAGAGTTTGAGGTGAGGCGATACATTGAGAGTCTGCTGGCCAAGAACAGGACAGCCTCAGATATGCCATGTTTCTTAGGCGCGGGTTGCTGGAATCATCATGTCCCCGCAGCCGTTGATCATGTGGTCGGCAGATCAGAGTTTGCTACTTCCTACACGCCGTATCAGGCTGAGACGAGTCAAGGTCTTCTCCAAGCACTCTTCGAGTACCAGAGCATGATATGCGAGTTAACCGAGATGGAGTATGCTAACAGCTCAATGTATGATTGGTCGACAGCCCTGGGGGAGGCTGCAAGGATGGCCGCACGCGTAACCGGAAGAGATGAATTGCTCATTCCACAATACACCGGCCCTGAGCGGGTTGCTGCGCTGAAGACCTACACGGAACCTGCTGGAATAAGAATCGTCAGGATCGCTCAAGACTCTCATACCGGCCAAGTAATCCCGGAAGACCTCAAGAGGAAGATTACGAATAGGACTGCTGCAGTATACGTAGAGAACCCCTCCTTCCTGGGATGTTATGAGATTCAAGTAGACCTCATCTCGGATCTTGCTCATAGTAAGAGAAGCCTACTGATAGTTGGTGTAGACCCTATCTCTCTAGGAGTAGTTAGACCTCCTGGGGATTACGGGGCTGACATAGTGATCGGTGAAGGTCAACCGCTCGGAAACC
Source organism: Candidatus Bathyarchaeota archaeon (assembly GCA_018397035.1). Classification (GTDB taxonomy): domain Archaea; phylum Thermoproteota; class Bathyarchaeia; order 40CM-2-53-6; family RBG-13-38-9; genus JAGTQV01. The sequence goes on from JAGTQV010000032.1 coordinate 2,017, forward strand.
ATATGAATTATGGTGGGCCAACATTAGGCATCTTCGCCTGCTCTGAGAGCAGACTCCTCAGACAGATGCCTGGAAGGATCATAGGCTTAACCAGCACACTAGACGGGAAAGACGTAGCGTACTGCATGGTCCACCAGACGAGAGAGCAACATATCAGAAGGGAGAGAGCAACCTCCAACATATGCACGAACGAGGCTTTATGCGCTGTCGCGGCAGCTGTGTACCTCTCATTGATGGGCCCTGCAGGCCTCAAGAGACTATGTGAGACCATCATCACAAAGTGCCACTATGCCATGAGAGTGCTTAGCAGGGTGGACGGGGTGAAGGCACCGCTTCTCGACGCCTCTCACTTCAAAGAGTTCACTTTGAACTTCGATTATGCAGGCAGGAGCGCTGCAGCAATCCATTCTGAGCTGCTGAAGAAGGGAATACATGGGGGGAAAGTGTTGACAGAGTTTCCTGAACTCGGCGAGACCGCTCTCTACTGTGTTACAGAGGTCCATTCAAGACGAGACATAGATGCCTTGGCTGATGCTCTCAATGAAATCTTAAGGGGACGGTGAGATGTCTTACAGGCAGGCCAGATGGATAGAACCCTTAATATTTGAGAAGTCTAGGCCTGGGGTCATCGGTTACATGCCGCCGAGCCCTGACCTGAAGGAGCGTGAGATAGTCGGCGACCCATACGACTTCCTGCCTTCAGGGATGCGGCGTAGAAGACCTCCTGCCTTACCGGAGCTCTCTGAGGGTGAGGTCGTCAGACACTACATCAGGCTTTCTCAACAGAGCTTCGGGGTCGACTCTGGAGCTTACCCTTTGGGAAGCTGCACAATGAAGTACAACCCGAAGGTCTGTGATGAGATTGTGTGTTCGCCCAAGATTCGGGATCTGCATCCACTGCAGGATGAGAGCTTGACACAAGGAATACTTGAGGTACTCTATCACCTCTCCAACTTGCTTGCTGAGGTTACTGGAATGAGCAGGTTCTCCCTCCAACCTGCAGCAGGAGCACATGCAGAGTTTACTGGCGCCCTGATCATCAGGGCATACCATAAAGTCAATGGGGAAGGGGGAAAACGTGACGAGATGCTCATCCCGGACTCTGCCCACGGCACAAACCCTGCCAGCGCAGCCATGGCAGGATTCAAGACCGTCACTATTCCAACTGAAGACTCAGGATGCATAGATGTTGATGCAGTCGAGAGTGCAGTTAACGAGCATACGGCAGGGCTTATGTTGACCAATCCTAACACGCTTGGAATATTTGAGAGGGAGATTCTTGAGGTTTCAGAGACGATCCATTCTGCCGGCGGCCTACTCTACTATGATGGGGCCAACATGAACGCGATACTCGGAAAGACTAGACCGCTGGAGATGGGGTTCGACATAGTTCACCTGAACCTGCATAAGACCTTCGCCACACCTCATGGTGGCGGAGGTCCAGGCGCAGGCCCGGTCGGCGTGGTCAAGAGGCTTGAAGAGTATCTCCCAGTGCCATTAGTGGCTTATGATGGTAGCAGGTACTATCTGGACTATGATAGGCCGCTTAGTGTGGGGAAGATCAGAGGCTTCTACGGAAACATAGCTGTACTGCTGAGGGCTTACGCCTACATCATAAGCATGGGGGTTGAGGGTTTGGAGGCTGCCAGTGAACTTGCCGTTCTTAACGCAAACTACGTCGCAAGAAAGCTGCACAGGAACGGCAGTTACATTATCCCATTCTACCCTGATAGTCTGGTGAAGCATGAGTGTGTTGTGAGTGCAGGGAAGATCTATAGGGAGACTGGAGTTCGAGCCTGGGATATTTCGAAGAGACTCCTCGACTACGGAATCCACTCGCCAACTACATACTTTCCACAGATAGTCGATGAAGCCCTGATGATCGAACCGACGGAGACAGAGAGCCTAGAATCTCTCGACCGTCTGGTTGAAGCTATGATAAAGGTTGCGGGTGAGGCATACTCTAATCCGGACCTTGTTAAGGGGGCGCCTTACTCGACAAGTGTGAGAAGAGTCGATGAGGCGAAGGCATCGCACCCGCAGACTATGTGTCTTTCCTGGAGGATGAAGAGAACCGCGGACCAGACGAGTCGGAGACCATGAAGACTCAAGATCTTATCTTCAGGTACTCGTAAGCTTCTGTGGCTGTCTCGAAGGCGTAATGGATCTTCTGGAACCTTTTCCTGAACTCAACCACTTCCTCCCTGATTCTTTCTTTGTCTTCATTCTTAAGGACCAGCCTTTCGATGAACTCAGCGATCTGTCTCATCTCATCCCTCTTCATCCCTAGCCTTGTACATTCTTGGACTCCGATCCTTATGCCGCCTGTCGTATCATAGTGCCTCCCAAATTTTATGTCGTATGGGAGCAGGTTTCGATTCAGTATTATGTTGGAGTCTTCGAGCAGCCGCTCTATCACGCTGCCGTACGCTATCTCTGAGACGTCAACTATCAAGACGTGTGACCTAGTGAATCCGCTCTTCTTTCCGAGGACTTTGAAGCCTCTATCGTAGAGCTCCTTTGCTATGGTCTGAGCGTTCTCCACGACCTGTCTTGCATAGTCCTTTCCGAACTCAAGCATCTCAGCGAAGGCTACAGCCTTTCCTGCGACATGGTGAAGGTGATGGTTACTTACGGTTGCTGGAAAGACGGCTTTCTTCAAGGCTTCTTGATGGTTGGCCTTTGAGAGTATAGCTCCCCCCTGAGGACCGAACAGGGTCTTATGTGTGCTTATCGTCATCACGTCGACTCCTTCCTGCAGAGGATCCTGGAATTGACCTCCACCTATCAGGCCGGCGACATGGGCGGCGTCGTAACAGACCGTTGCTCCATGCTCATGAAAGAACTCGGTCAGCTCCTTGACCGGATGGGGAAACGGGAGGACGCTTCCACCAAACATTACAAGTCTAGGCAGCGGCTGATTCGCTTTCAGTCTCTCGCCGATCTTGGCCTTCGTAGCCTCAACATCAATATTCATCGATTCGTAGTCGAATGGGAAGTATTCGATCTCCAGATTCTTCACTGAACCCGCTGTTCCTGAGAACTGCTTCTTACCGAAGCTGATGTGGCCGCCAGACGCTATCGAGAGTGACATCATCACATCATTCGGCTGAGTGAATGCAGTGTAGACTGCTATATTCGCGTTGACACCTGAGACAGGTCTCACATCAGCATACTCAGCCTTGAAGAGTTCTCTGGCCATCTCCATGCAGAGGAGTTCAACCTCATCAATGTACCTGCAGCCTGCGTAGACTCTTTCCTTCGGGAATCCCTCAGCATACCTGTTCCCAAAGTCTGAGGCGACCGCCTCTCGAACAGCAGGTGACGAAATGTTCTCTGAAGCGATCAAAGGTATGGACTGCTGAAACCACCTATGATGTTCCTCCAGAAGGTTGAAGACCTTATTGTAGTACTCTATAGGCTTCATTCCCTGTTCACCGTTGACTCCGGCTACCATACCTCAGAGCATTTATGAAAAGGCAACGGTTCGTAGAGACCTTGACTGAGTTCTGCTGGAGTGGGGGCCTCAGCCTGTGAGCTATCTTGATCGGCGCCCCTTTTATGAGGACGGCTATCACCCTCTCATCAACTTCTCCCATCAGCAAGTGAGCTGCCCCAGCTAGATCGTCGACCCGGCAATGCCTAGTTATCTGTAACGGTTTACCGTAGAGATCTCTTAAGCCGCGGCAATCACGGACTGGACTGAACCCTGCAAAACCAACCGCTACCCCGACGGTTCCTAAACGGAGAGGCGTCACTCTACTATCGACTATGAGAACACCTACAAACTTTCCGGTGAGCCGGTAGATCCTTCTCCTTGCGTATTCAGCCACCCTGTTCGGTTCCTTCGGAAAGAGAACAGCGTATCTTGGTGGAACGTTCTTCCTGTCCACCCCGGCGTTCGCGATCATCAGGCCGTCTTTCACTGTGCAGAGCGCCTGATCTGTGCCCCCATAGAACTCGTCGGCCTCCCTAAGGATCAGTTCTACGTACTTCGGGTCAAGATTGTATCTCTTCGCCAGATTTGACACATGATCTGAAGGCTTTATTCTGTCTACGTGAACCAGTCTTCCTTGCGAGAGCGAGACCACCTTGCTCGTCACCGCCAAGATATCGTCATCCTCAATCATTACGTTTGATTCTCTCAGCTTGGACAGTATGATCTTGATTATGTCTTGGCGAGGCTTAACAAGGTCTGTCTGAATCTTGAGGAGGCGCATTAGAGATCTCTCATATGCAGTCAGGTTTCCCCTAATAAGTAGGCGGCTCCAAATCTTTGAAAGAGATATAAAAGCTGGAGTCCAGATAAGGGAGCAAGTGATTCGCAATGAAGATCGGGATAAACACAGTCACGTTTCTGGGGGAGAAGCCTGAAAAGAGGCTTGAACTGAGCAGGCAAGCAGGCTTCGAAGGGGTAGAGATCTTGGCCTACCCTGAGGAGCTCTCCAAAGATAGACGGGTGGAGATGAAGAGGGTGTTGAAGAGACTGGATCTTGAGGCCATGATGATCGCGACCGGCCCGCCTATAGCGATGGGTGGTGGAAGATTATGTTTGGAGAGCCCTGACAGAGACGTCAGAGAAAGGACTGTTCAATACGTCAGGGACTGCGTCGACTGGGCTAATGACTTTGAATCAGACAATATCTACGTAGTCACTCCAACCAGCAGATCTGAGATCCAAGACCTCGGGAAAGCAGTAGAGTGCTTGCGAGACTCATTGACTCAGGTTTGTGACTACGCGAGATCCTCAGGAGTGAAGATCTGCATTGAACATTCTCCTGGAAAACTGGTAGGTGAGGCGAGCTACCTCAACCAGACCGTTAGAGAGTTCAATATTGAGAATCTAGGATCCCTGATAGATATCGGGCACCTAAACATGACAAAGGAGGATGTCATGAATACCGTGATGGAAACTGATAAGTTATATCACGTCCACTTCGACAACAATGACGGAAGGAATGACATTCATACACCATTAGATGTTGGCACACTCCCGAGAAGCGAAATCGCCAGATTCGTTAAAGCATTGAAACAGAAAAAGTATGACGGCTACTACTCGATTGAGTTGCTCAACCTTCAGAACCCGATAAAGACCCTTAAGGAGAACATTGAGTTTCTCAGAGAGGTCTATGAGAGTGTCTAGGCATTCACCCTGAAGTAAGAGAGGACCTCTAAGCATTCAGATTATGTCCAGTTTCTTCCCAGCTCTCTCAAATGCACCTAGAGCAAAGTCTAGCTGTTCTCTGGTGTGGTGTGCATTCACTATCGTCCTCACCCTCGCCGTGTCCTTAGGCACAACCGGGTAACTGAAGGCTTGAACATAGATATTCTCCTGCTCGTACAGGTACCTGCTGAGTTCACGGGCTGTCTCAGCTGGACCCACTATCACCGGGGTTATAGGTGTCTGACTGACTCCAGTGTTGAACCCTAGATCCTGCAGCCCCTTTTTGAAGTAGCGTGTATTATCCCATAGTCTCTGGACACGCTCAGGCTCCCTCTTGATTATCTCCAGAGCCTTCATCGTCGCCCCACAGGTTGCAGGATCCAAATAACCTGTCGAGAAGACGAAAGGCCTAGATGCACGCCTCAGGTAATAGATCAGGTTCTCAGTCCCTGCTATGTATCCACCCACGGTCGCTATCGCTTTTGAGAGTGTGCCCATCTGAACCTCAACCTTACCGTAAGCATTGAAGTGCTCGACAGTTCCTCTCCCCGTCTTCCCCAAGACGCCTGAAGCGTGCGCTTCATCCAGAAATATGAAGGCGTCATACTTCTCAGCAAGCTCAATCATCTCCGGCAGTTTACATATGTCCCCATCCATGCTGAAGACTGCATCTGAGATTATCATCGTCTTGCCTTTAGATCGTTCTTTTGCGCTGGTCTTCAGCTTCTCTTCTAGATCCTTCATGTCAAGATGTTTGTAGACCAGCCTATTGACGTTGCGTGACATTCTACACCCATCGATGATGCTGGCGTGATTTAGTTCCTCACTAACTATTGTATCGCCCTCAGCCATGAGCGGCCAGATCGCCCCCAAGTTCGCGATATAGCCGGTCGCGAAGCACAGTGAGTCCTCTGAAGATTTGAATTCTGCCAATCTCTTCTCAAGGTCGTTCTGAATGTCATATGTCATTATCATGCGTCCTGTCCCCATCCCTGCACCATACTTGTCTACAGCATCTTTCGCGGCCTGCATCATCTCAGGATGGTTCGCAAGGCCAAGGTAGTTGTTGGCGCATAGAATCAGAACCTCCTTACCGTCAAGAGTTGCCTTAGTGGAGTTTGGACCGGAGAGAACCCTTATGTGAGCAGCAAACCCAGACTGCTTCAGTTCACTCACTCTATCTTCCAGAAACTTCGTAAACTTTTGATTTGGCATCTTCAGGGACCAAACCAAGAAGAACCTAGGAGACTATATAAAATCTTTCCAGATTTCAGCAGCGATCCATTAAGCAATTCCGCCAGCGTTCACGCTTGACCTAGAGCAGCCTGCTGCATCTGCTGATCTCACTTCGCGGTGAGTGACCTGAGGAACTCGGAGTACACCTTCGAGTTCATGAGCTCCACCAGCTCTGCCTCCAGGGCAGATGGTTTAATGATAGCTATCCAGCCATCTCCGTATGGGCTCAGGTTGATCAAGTCAGGCCTGTTCTCCAATGCCTCGTTCACCTCGACTACTTCACCACTCACCGGGGCGAAGTAATCCGAGACAGCCTTCACAGACTCTACGGTCCCGAGGCTCTCCGCCCGTGAAACCTTACCTAGCTTAGGAAGATCTACGAAAACAACCTCATGCAGAGACTTCTGGGCGTAGTCGGTGACGCCTATCCTGCAGACATCCCCCTCCACTTTGAGCCACTCATGATCCCTGGTGTAGTAGAAGCCGTCTGGAGTACTATACTCTTGAGACTTCAATTCTTCCTCCCTTGAAGAGGTTGACTAGCCGATCCTTCTACTGAACCCTCCTGAAACCATAAAGTTTTGGATCATAGAATGGGAACCCGGTAACCTCAGCCTCGAGAAGTCTTCCGTGAACTTCTATGGAGAGCCGCTCCCCCATGTTAGAGTACATCGACTGAACATAGCCGATGGCTATGCCGGTGTTCAGTGTTGGCGAGAATGTTCCGCTGGTGACGACTCCTACACTCCTGCCGTTCTTCAGGATCCTGCATTCTGCACGTGGTATCCCTTTTCCAGTAACTTTCAGTCCTATCCTCTTTCTCTTGACCCCTTCATCCTTCCTTCTCAGGATCGCCTCTTTACCGATGAAGTCACCCTTCTCAAGCTTGACGACGAAGTCAAGTCCTGCCTCAATCGGATCCGTCGATTCAGTTATGTCATGGCCGTAGAGTGACATTCCGGCTTCGAGGCGGAGTACGTCACGTGCACCCAGACCGCATGGCTTGATGCCGAGTTCCCGCCCGGCTCTCAGAATGTTGCTCCAGAGGCTCAGGGCCTGCCCTGGCTTATCAGGCGTCGAATTCATTATGCAGACCTCGAAGCCATCCTCGCCGGTGTAACCGGTTCTGGAGAGAATACATTCTTGACCTGCCATCTTGACGGGTCTGCAGTCGAAACGGATGAAAGAGGAGAGGTCTACTCCTTCACATAGGCTCTGCAATACCCGTGCAGTTCTGGGGCCCTGAACAGAGATCATCGCGACATCATTGGAGGCTTCATGAATCCTGACGTTGTAGCTTCCAGTGTTGGAGGTCATCCATTCGAGATCCTTTGCTCGATTCCCAGCGTTACATACAACCAGGAACGGTCTCTCTTCCAGTTTGAAGATTACCAAGTCGTCCTTTATTCCACCTTCACTGTTACAGAGGAGAGTGTACTGGGCATGGTTCGGTTTCAGAGCGGCGACGTTGTTTGTTGTGAGATGGTTAAGGAATGCCTCAGCATCCGGTCCGGATACGAAGATCCTGCCCATATGTGAGATGTCGAATGCCCCAACACTCTTTCTAACCGCTAGGCATTCCGGAATGATTCCCTCGTACCAAAGCGGCATCTGGAAGCCTGCAAACTCGAACATGTGGGCGTGCTCCACATGGTACTGGAAGAGTTGTGTCTTAAGGGCCAATCAGAATCCTTTCCTACGTGACTTCAACCCTCACACTCGGCGACGTCATCTTCTTATGGTCCATGTCCCCTGCCCAGAAGGCTCTCAAAAGATAATTTCCAGCACTCTCCGGCCTCCACTCATACGAGTAGACGCCGTTCTCGCTTGCCGTCATAGCCAAGTTGCTCCATGACTCTCCTTCATCTTTACTGACTTGTAAGAAAACCAAGGCGAGGTGTACTGGCCATATACTGCCTGAGACCTTCACTTTAGATCCGAGCTTGACGGATTGCTCTGAGACCTCCAGAGTGATCACACTCTTGGCTTTCGGTGAATAAGGTGCACCCACATCTGAACCCCACAAGGGTCTGATATACCGGGATGCCTTATACTATTTAAGCGGTGTCGACTTCAGAAAAGATGCTTGTCGACTGTTCTAGGCTTACCACCGACTCCACTCACGACAGCATTCTCGAAGCCTGCGCTTCTGATTCTTGAGGCGACCTCATCGAGATTTCGCGTGTAAGTGTTTACGAAGACTGATGGACCTGTATCAATAGAGTACCATGCCGGAATCTGCTCAGACCTCATGGCTACAACTTCCTTGATGATCCTTATCGTATCAGGCTCCCATAGGATCATGTGATATTTCCCAGTCATCGTTGTTGCGTGCAAGTTGAGCGTATCTTCTTCAGCCAGTCTAGCTACAGACCCAACATCCCTCAGGTATATTGCCCTCTTCATAGTCTCAACCATCTCCCCTATCCTCTTCAGCCTCGCCTCAAACAAAGGTGAACCTAGGACTTCTTGGTGCGCTTCATCCGTCTTAGCTTCTGACGGTATAGGAACTATCACCATCGCCAACTCGAGCGCGTCTGGGGGTGCGATCTGCTCAGCATAAGACCTTCCCCCTCTGTCCGCGTACCAGAGAGCGTAGCCGCCGGCAAGACTCCTCGTAGCAGATCCGGCTCCAAGCCTGACTATCTCAGACAGTGTTACATGGCTGAGTGACAGACCCAAAGCCTTAGAAGCCGCTGTGCCTAAAGCTGCAAAACCTGAAGCTGAGAAGCCTAAACCTTTACCAGCCTTCACACTGTTCTCTGAAGCTACTCTGAATCTTTCCTTGCGATTAGCGAGTCGCCTAAGCTCGTCGAGCACGATCAGAATCCTGCTCTTCTCGCTTCCAGAACATTGAACCCCATTGATCACAACCTCATCTTCAGCAAGATCAGCTCTCGATTCTACCGTAGTGGTTGTCTTCATAGCCTCTACACAAAGCGAGATGCTATCGTGATATGGAATCCTCCTGACTTGGTCTACTAAGCCGTGATATTTTATCAAGCCCTGAATCGGATGGGCTTCAACTGTGACTTTCATGAAGATCAAGCCCCGAGATTTTTCTAGTGGTATTTAAGCAGATGTGACTCCTGAACAAGACGTTTCACATCTCGTACTAGAATTCTTCCGACAAATCTTGCCTGTAATCAAAAAAGTCTTTTATATCCACTGAATCGACCTTCATCATGAGGTAGTTCTATGAGATCGAGTGAGATCCTGCACATGATGTCTCTGCTTGTGCTGGTGACTATTGCTCAATGTGTAGGGGTGGCCTCCGCTCAGAAGCCCGAGGAGATAACAAGAGGAATCCCCTGGTTCATAGGGATGATAATCGTCGTCATAGTCGTGGCGGTGGCTGCTGGCTTGCGACAGAAGAAGAAGTAGCAACATCCACCATCCCGCTTCCACTAGCTCTGTCTTCAGGCTCCTGATTCAAGTGAGAGAGACAATAAGCGATAAATAGCTTCAGCTGCAAACTAGGCAGAGGTGACTTACCTTGGCTGAGACAAGAGCGAGAAGAGCTCCTTTCATGTCTACGCGTCAAGTAGCTCTGACAGCGGTCATCGGCGGCATAGCTTTTCTATGTGAAGCTATAGGCCTGTGGGCACCGACGCCTTGGCCTGGAGGAACAATAAACATCGGCGGATTCGCGATCACCCTGGCTGCGATGGTTGCAGGTCCATGGGCAGGGTGTATCGTCGGCTTCCTCGACCTGATGCCTATGGCAGGATTCGGCCCTATTGCTGGCTGGCTGTACTTCGGAACACCGTTATACACGGCCGCAACGTATAAACCGATATACCGACTGGTCATGAAGAACAAGACAATAGGGCTGATAGTCTTCTTCATAAACCAGAGCATCGGATGGTTCGTCGCTAACGTCTCACTGTTCAGCTTCTGGTTTAGTTCAGTAATAGAGTCTTTCCCTGACTGGTGGAGCGCATTCTACTATGTCTCGATAACTGGCTTCCCAATATTCGGCTGGATCTATGTGGTCCTTCCGACGATCGTCCTAGCTACAGCCACTGACTTCGTGGAGCCTAGGTGGTCCTGGCTGCCGAAGAAGGTGAAGTAGATTTTGCGTAGCCCATTCGTGCTTGAGCTGCCGGATATGGTCCGGTACATCGGCTTCATCATAGCCTTCATCGTCATGTTCACTCTACTCTGGTACGTTAACAAGAAGACGAAGAAAGAATAGTTGATGAACCACAAGAGGGACCCTCACAGCTTCGAAACTCCCTCCACTCCTAGGTCACCGCACCCATCCTGACGGCTGAAGATTCACATTTGACAGACCAAAACACATAAGAAACACGTTACGAAATCATGGCAGTCATGTCTCAGGCTATCCCGTACATCCCAGGCGCCACGACGGTCGGGCTGGTCTTCCGTGACGGGGTCATCCTCGCCTCTGAGAGGAAGGTCTCCTACGGCTACTTTGTCATGAGTAAGTCGGCAAAGAAGGTCTTCAAGATCACGGAGAATATCGGCGCAGCCTTCGCAGGCCTCGTCTCAGACATGCAGATACTGGCGAAGGAAGCGGCCGCGTATGCAAACCTCTACACTTACGAGAAGGATCGAGCGATCTCTGTGAGAGCGGTTGCGAAGCTGATGGGGAACCTGCTCTTTCAACGCCGAATGTTGCCTTACATCACACAGACGATCGTCGGTGGAATCGATGAGGATGGCCCGAGCCTCTTCGTCCTCGACCTCCTCGGCTCGGTGATGCAGGATAAGTTCGCTGCAGTGGGCAGCGGGACAGAGATCGCTATGGGAGTACTGGAGGATGAGTACAGGGATAACATGAGCCTAGATGAGGCAAAGGATGTTCTGAAGAGGGCTGTGAAGGCAGCCTTCGCGAGGGACTCGGCGAGCGGCGGAACCGTGGATATGCTCGTGATCACAAGGACGGGGACGAAAGAGGATACTATGACCGTTTCCTAGACTCATGGCTACATTGTCGAGTTGAACATTGAAGGATAGATTGAAATCTGTACATTCGCGTACCGTCCACGGAAGCTCCTGTAACCCAGCATCACCAAGCATAAAGGGCTCAGCAGAGCAGACTCTGCCTGAACTGTTACGGAGACAGAAATACCAGTTAGTCGGCAACCACTCAGCAGTCAAGAAGTGCAGGTGGCTTCACAAGAGCCTCACTGAAGGAAGAGCATGCTACAAATCGAGGTTCTACGGGATCGAGTCGCACCGCTGCCTACAGATGACTCCCTCAGTCAACTGGTGCACGCAGAGGTGTCTCTACTGCTGGCGCATCCAGGACGGTGAGGCTCAGCCATCATCGAGTGGACTGAAGCCATCGGAATGGGATGACCCCTCAGAGCTAGTCGAACTCTCGAAGGCGGCGCAGAGGAGGATCTTGAGCGGCTACAAGGGCCAGGCCGCATCCGGTAATGTTGATCTAGGACATTACAGGGAGGCTTTAGAGCCGAAACATGCCGCGATAAGCCTTACAGGCGAGCCTACGCTCTACCCGTACCTAGATGATCTCCTCGGAGAATTTCACAGAGCAGGTATGACTACTTTCCTGGTAACTAACGGGACGAGGCCGGAAGTCCTCAAGCATCTATCAGAGGAGCCGACTCAGCTGTATATCTCAGTCTCAGCACCGTCTCCAGAGAGGTACATGGAGATCTGTAGACCATACTCTCCAGACTCCTGGCAAAGATTGATGGAGACTATCGAGCTCTTGAGAAGTTTCAGCTGCCCCACCGCGGTGAGGCTCACGCTCGTCAAGGGGCTCAACCTCCAGGATCATGAGGGGTATGCTAGGTTGATCTTGAAGGCTGAGCCTACATATGTGGAGCCGAAGTCCTACATGTACGTCGGATACTCTAGGAGACGCTTAGGCTTCGAGAATATGCCGACCCACCTGGAGGTCTCTGAGTTCTCGACCAGGCTGGCCCGATTAACCGGCTACGACGTTATCGATGAGTCCACGGAGAGCAGGGTCGTCCTTCTGAGTCGGTTAGGGAAGCCGATAAGAGTAACGTAGGAGGCAGTATTGATCTAAGGGTGTCTGATGCTGCGGAAGTCGGATCTCGACTTTATCCAGGGCTCTCTCGCGGAACTGGATGCTGCAAGGGACAGTGTCTCTGAGGCTTCGAGAATCTGTGTGAGGTCATCGAACAGAGCGGTGATCGAGCTTCACCGCGGAGACTTGAAGAGAGCTGCCGAGTATCTGGCGGGCGCTGAAGAGGCGCTAAGAGATCTTGGGAGGGCTCTCAGAAAGAGGAGGGAGCTGAAGTGTATGGGGGCGGTTACTCTCGCCTACCAGGAGTATGCTGAGGCGAAGCTTCACTTCGGCATGGCAACGAAGGAGAGGATCCTGTCCTTCCGTGAGGTTGGGGTTGAGGTTGAACCCTACCTGCTGGGTCTACTGGATTTCATCGGTGAGCTGCGCAGGATGTGTCTTAACTTCCTGAGGGTGGGGCAGCTGTCTAAGAGTGAACGTGCACTGGAGATTATGGAGGGGATATATGAGGATCTTTACTTGATAGACCACACAGCCATCATACCCGGCTTCAGACCTAAGATGGACGCCGCCAGGAGGATAATAGAGTCGACAAGAGGTGACGTCGTCTCTGAGTCTAGGAAACTCATGCTGGAGAATGCTCTGAAGGACTTTGAGGAGAGGGTGCTGGGCAGGCTCAGCGCCCGGAAGGGTGGAGGCAGACGTCCCTGAGCTTCCCCCTCATAGAGTTGGCCAGCCGGTGTGCGAGATAGATCGGTTCAGGAAACCTGTGGTTGCGGAGGCAACCAGCCACAACCTCTATCGCAGACCCCACACTCACCATGTGGCCTGGAGAGACATATATTGGCCCGCCGACCTCAGGCTTTATCGCCCAGCCGACGACCGCGCCGCCGATGGTCAGAGGTCTACGCTCACCAGCCTCAGCTGGTAGATGTGCAAGTTCTGCGTAAAGTCGGGATCCTGCAACACCGATCGTTGGCCTTCCCGTCACTACTCCGATATGTGAGGCACACCCGAACCTTCTAGGATGAGCTATTCCATGCGCATTTATCAGGAATATGTCAGGCTCAACATCCAGTCGCTTGATAACTTTGGCTATCGCCGGGCCTT
>JAGTQV010000033.1:0-7352 GCA_018397035.1 Candidatus Bathyarchaeota archaeon
CGGCTTGAGCGGTCTCGCTGCAGCCTTCTCTATCCGCACCACTCCTTCAGGAGATCCACGGCCTGCTCGAAGTGGTTCATGGCCTTGCGCCCAGCAGCCCTAACGATGTGACTGATGAGGAGCTCGATCAGCTATCCAGCATAGCAAAGCGGCACGGCAAGTTGAAGGCTACCCACGCAGCAGAATCCCCGCATTCAGAAGAGGCCTCAAGGAGGATGAGCGGATCCACGGAGGTCCACCGGGCGATCCATATATTCGAGGCAGACCTCCTGGTCCACCTCACATACGCTTCTGAGCAGGACCTCAGGCTGGTGGCTGAGAGAGGGGTCTCAGTCGCTGCCTGTCCAAGAGCCAACGCAGCCTTAGGACTCAGGCTGCCCCCTATCCCACAGATGCTGGATGCAGGGATAAACGTCTCTCTTGGAACAGACAACGTGATGCTGAACCAGCCTGACATGTTCAGGGAGATGGAGTTCACGCTCAAGGCCTACAGGATAGAGAAGGCTGCAGCGAGACCGCTCAAGCCGATAGAGGTTCTGCGGATGGCTACGATCAACGGTGCGAGGACGCTCGGGATCGAAGAGGAGACAGGCTCGATAGATGAGGGTAAGTCTGCGGACCTGTTGATCATGAACCTCGACAGGACCCTGAAGAATACGCAGGACCTGCCTACAGCCATCGTGCACAGGGCGGGTGCAGAGGATATCGATACAGTCATCCTGAGAGGTGAGATTACGTATGACCGTCTTATGGGGAAGATTCGAGGATAGGCTGCCCGAGGCCCCGGCTGATAGACCCCACATCATATTGAATGCCGCGATGACCCTAGATGGGAAGATAGCGACACAGACCAGGGACTCCAAGATCTCGTCAGAAATCGATCTGGACCGCCTCCACCAGCTCAGAGCCAGTGTTGACGCGGTGCTCGTGGGTGTGGAGACCGTCCTGGCTGATGATCCGGAGTTGACCGTCCGCCGAGTCGAAGGGAAAGATCCGGATAGGGTGATAGTGGATAGTGAGGCTCGAACCCCTGCAGGAGCCAGACTGTTCAAGGCGACCGCTGGCAGGACGATCATAGCCGTCACTGCGGGGGCTCCTGAGGAGAGAGTTGACGCTCTACTCCATGCTGGAGCAGAGATCATAGTCTCCGGGTCTGGGGACAAGGTGGACCTCCGCCTGTTGATGAGCAGGCTGAGAAGTATGGGTATAAGACGTCTCTTAGTCGAGGGCGGCGGAAATGTGAACTGGAGTCTGGTCGAGCTTGGACTGGTCGATGAGATACATGTGGCTGTGGCCCCGATTATAGTCGGTGGGAGAGAGGCGGTAACACTCGTCGAGGGTAGGGGGTTCAGTAAGGTATCTGAAGGATTCAAGCTCTCTCTGTTGAGGGTTGAGCTGCTCGGTGAGGACCTTGTACTGACATACAGGCCGTTGACGGCAGGGGTTGAATGAATTCTTGCGGTTTGACCCTAGACTCGATGAAGTCTTGATGAAGGCTCTTGGAGGCAGCCCCCCCACACGGGAGGAGGCCTACCAGCTCCTGAACTCGACAGAGAGAGACCTGCCGGGCCTCGTCTACGTGGCGTCGGCGATTAGAGATAGAGAAAAGGGCAAAAGGATCAGCTACTCAAAGAAGGTCCTCATCCCGCTGAGTAACCTCTGTCGGAATCACTGCGGATACTGCGGCTTCAGGAAGGATCCGGCTGAGCCTGCTGCCAGGATAATGAGTCAGGACGAGGCTCTCAGAATAGCTGAGCTCGGTGACAGGTCTGGTTGCAGGGAGGCTCTCTTCATCCTGGGTGAGAGGCCTGAGTCAACCCATCCTGAGGCCTCGAGGCGGCTGAGGAGGCTCGGATACTCGACCATGACAGACTACCTCCTTGACACCTGCGAGCTGATACTGGAGAAGACCAAGCTTCTCCCCCACACGAATGCAGGGGTGCTTACAAGGGAGGAGCTTGAACGCCTGAGAGACGTGAACGCGAGCATAGGCATTATGCTTGAGAACTCAAGCGTCCGGCTCTGCCTTGAAGGTGGGCCGCACCAGAACAGTCCTGGGAAGAACCCTCGCTTGAGGCTGAGGATGATCGAGGAGGCTGGGAGGCTCAAGATACCGTTCACGACAGGGCTGCTGGTAGGGATAGGTGAGACGCCTGAGGAACGTGCAGACTCCCTCCTCGAGCTGAAGAGGCTGCATGACGAGTACAACCACATCCAGGAACTCATCATCCAGAGCTTCTGCCCGAAGCCTGGAACACCTATGGAGGGATGGCCTCAGCCACACTTAAGCGAGGTGATGAGGACCGTCGCCGCGGCTCGAATAATCTTCCAGGGAAGGACTAACATACAGACACCTCCAAACCTGGTCCATCAAAGGTACCGGGAGGTCTTGGCTGCAGGGATAAATGACTGGGGCGGGATCTCAAACATCACGGATGATCAGGTAAATCCTGAGGAGCCCTGGCCAAGGATCGAGGCTCTGGAAGAGATCACGTCTGGTGAAGGGTTCGAGTTAAGGATGAGGCTGCCGGTCTATCCTGAGTATGTGAAGAGGATACCAGGCTTCTTGCCGGGGAGGCTCCAGGACAGGATCCTCTCAATGGTTGATGATGAAGGATACGTTAAGGAGGATGGTTTATGAGGGATGTGACCGTCGAGCCCCCTCCCCTTCTGAAACGTCTCTTCGAGAAGATCTCCGGCTCCATAGACCCAGCAGTATCAGAGGTTCTCGGGAGGGCGCTTGAAGGTAAGGAAGTCTCGAAGAAGGATGCGGTCGAACTCTTCAAAGCAGGTGGGGCAGAACTGGCGGCTCTGATGCTTGTCGCCGACGAGATGAGGAGAAGGACTGTTGGTCAGGCTGTGACCTTCGTGGTCAACCGCAACATAAACTTCACAAATGTCTGCTTTGCCAGGTGCCGCTTCTGCGCCTTCAGCACTGAAGAGAAGAGTTCTGAGGCTTACCTGTTGACGGTCGATCAGGTGGCTGCTCGTGCCGAGCAGGCCTGGAAGACCGGTGCTACAGAGGTCTGTATACAGGGTGGACTCCACCCGGGAATCGAAGAGGACTACTATGAGAATATCTGCAGAGCGATAAAGGGCAGGGCTCCTTTGATTCATATCCACGCATTCTCCCCTATGGAGGTCTTCTACGGTGCCTGGAAGGCAGGGTTGACTGTCAAGGAATACCTCAAGGTCCTCAAGGAGGCTGGACTGGACAGTATGCCTGGGACAGCGGCCGAGATACTTGACGACGAGGTCAGGGATGCCTTATGCCCGGCGAAGATAGGTGTCAGAGACTGGGTCGAAGTCGTCAAGGAGGCTCATAGACAGGGGATCCCCACAACCTCCACCATAATGTACGGGCATATAGAGCAGCCCCAACACTGGGCAGACCACCTCGAGTTGATAAGGACGATCCAGAAAGAGACAAAGGGATTCACGGAGTTCATACCCTTAAGCTTCGTCTACCCTAACACTCCCCTGTACAGGATCGATGGGGCGAGGCCTGGAGCAACAGGGGCTGAAGACCTGAAGATGCACGCCGTCTCCAGACTGATGTTGAACGGCTGGATTCGGAACATTCAGGCCTCATGGGTCAAGCTTGGGCCCCGGCTCGCTCAGATCTGCCTGCTCGCAGGCGCTAACGACTTAGGCGGAACCTTAATGGAGGAGAATATCTCAAGAGCAGCCGGGGTCTCATCAGGTCAGAAGATGGATCTCGGTGAGATGGTGAGGATCATACGGGGCATCGGCAGGACCCCGGCTCAGAGAAACACCACGTACAAGATACTGAAGGTGCATGAGTAATAGTTAGATCCGCAACCACAGGAGAGTCGGCATACAAAGTTCTATCCCTAGGTTGTGAGAGGCCTTGGGAGCAGTTGGATCACCCTCGAGAAACGCTGCGGCGGCAGCAGTCTTGGCTGCGATAGCAGTCGCCTTGTCGCCTCTGTCTTTTCCAGTCGGCCCCACAAAGGTCTATCCTGCCCAACACATGGTCAATGGTGTTGGAGGTGTCCTGCTCGGTCCATGGTACGCCGCACTTGTAGCGGTCGTGGTTGCGTTCGTGCGTAACGTCTTAGGTACAGGGACTGTCTTCGCGTTTCCAGGCGGTGTGCCTGGAGCATTGCTCGTAGGCCTTGTCCATAAGTACCTCTGGAGGAGGGACTATGCAGCCCTCTTGGAGCCTGTGGGGACGGCATTCGGGGCGGTCATGAGCGCGCTTGTAGTTGCGCCTCTGGCACTCCAATTAGGCTCGATAAGGTTGACCCTTACTCTGGAGGCTTTTCTCATAGCCTTCCTGGCCAGCAGCATCCCAGGCGCGATTCTAGGCTTCATAGTCCTTCTGGTGATTCGCAGAAGCAGAGGCCTTATTCCATGATGTACATGTGCACGCCGGATTAGGGATGCGGTGCAGCCGCTATTCCTCAGGTGGAGAGGAGGATACGAGTTTACTCGAGGTGTGGTGAACTTATGGTCGAGTACAGCTTCTCCTCCTTGATCCGTAGGAGAACGATGATCCTTGGCGATGTCGGCTCCGGCAAGACCAAGCTCACTCACAGACTGTTGAAGGAGGCCCTGACTTCTGAAGATCCGGAGAGCATAACTGTCATCGATATTGCTCCAGGTGAGAGGATATACAATGGGAGGACCATTGGCGGAGTGATCGCTGACCCTGAGATCAAGCTCTCAGGGGTGAGGCTTCTTAAGCCGGGGAAGGTCAATGCGCCGAGATACTCGGCGAGGGACCGTGATGAACTCATGAGGCAGGTTGAAGAGAACCGTGTCTTGATAGAGGAGACATTAGACCTTTACCTGCTCAAGGCTACGCCGATACTCTTCATCAATGACCTCTCGCTCTACTTTCAGTCTGGAAGGTGTGAGAAGGCCCGAGAGGTGATGGAGCGGGCTGAGACCTTTGTGGCGAATGCTTACCATGGAGAGGCCTTAGGGGAAGACCTCGGCACAGGCGTCTCAGTGACTGAGCGGAGAGTCCTCGAAGCGTTCGCGGCCAGGGCTGATATACTCGTGCATCTCTGACCTGTGCCTTCGCTCAGTCGCGGCCGGCTATCCGCATCAGGCGTGAGGATCTCAATACGAATACTAGGCCTGTGCCGAAGAGCATCCCGATGAGGGCCATAGCGGCCCTCTCAACCGTTGAGATCGGCAGCATGAACATGAAGAGTGCAGGGACACCTGGGAGGTTCATCGAGCGCAGTACAGACTCCAAAGCCTCAAGCGGTATGAACCACCCTACACCAGTGATGAATATGATGTTTCCGAGCATATGGTCTGCGACCAGCCCGCAGTAGCTCGCTATGAAGACCGCTATCGATAACCCGCGCTTACCACCCTCATCAAAGAGGCTTGAGACCCTGCCCCTGAATGCAAGTATCAATGCTAGGCCGGCCCAATGTATTGCAGGGTAGAATGGCGCCCTCTGGCCGACCCAGGTCAGATACCAGCCTACTATCAGGAGGGTGATGACCAGGGCTCCGAGGATCCAGCCCCTGACTCTGAGGCCTGCGACATTAACAGTCTTTCTAGTCACTGCGCCGGCGACGAGCGCTGAGACGGCTGGGCAGAATGATGTCAGGATGGAGAAGATAGGCCAGCCCCTGAACCCTGCCACGACAAGTCCGCCAAGCAACGCAGCTAGTCCGCCGAGATATGGGCCGATTATCGCTCCGTAGACAGGCGCTACAGCTGCGTCAAGTGTGATCCTTGCTCCAGGCAGACCGATCATGGGGATGCCTGGGATGAACATTATCACTGCTACAGAGAGGGCTGCGAAGACAGCTACGAGGGAGACCTGTCTTGAATTCAGGATTCTGGCTTCTGGCTCCAATAGATCATCTCCGAGCCTCATTCAAGTGTTGTAGGGTTACAGAATAGGCGGGTGAACCGCAGATAAAGCTTGAGTCAAGAAGAACCCAGGCCTGTGATGCTCTAGGAATCGACTGGACTGAAGCGGCGCCCTGAAGGATCGTGGAGAGACAGTCGACCATTCCAGCCGGTTAAAGGACAGTTACTCCAGGGATGGAGGGTTGAGTCTTGCTGATAGAGCACTTGATCTCGAGAAGGCTTATAATCATCCTGAATACTTGAAGACTCGGCATCGGGGGAGCTTAGGAGAGAGGCTGAGAGGATGGCGGGGCGCCATCGACCCCTAGAACCTGAACCGGGTAATTCCGGCGGAGGGATGATGCATCGACTCCTCTTGGTGCAGGTCTCTGAGCCTACTGTAACCCCCCTGCTCAGGCAGCTCGCGTAATAGATGGCAGGCTTAAAGATCCCGAGGGTTCATGCACCCCCTGAGTGGGGGGTCGAGCCGGTAGAAGAGAAGTCTAGGTACTTGGGTTTCTTCGACTACTTCGTCCTATGGTCGAGTCTAGGTGTCGGGCTCCTCGTCTTGCTGGCTGGATCACTGCTTGTGCCGGCGCTAGGCTTGCGGGATGCCCTGGTAGCCATTATGGTGGGGACAGCTGTGGGGAATATCCCCCTTGTTCTGGCCGGCTGGATCGGCAGCAAACATGCGATCCCGACCATGGTCACTGTCAGGCCGTCATTCGGCATACGGGGCTCATACGTAGCGACATTCCTGAACCTGATCCAGCTTGTAGGTTGGACTGGCTTCGAGGTTATAATCATGGCCAAGGCGGCTGATACGATAAGCTACGCGGCGGTCGGGTACACTAACACAACCCTCTGGATATTGGTGTTTACGGTTCTATGTGTGGCGATGGCTATCGGTGGGCCGCTGGTGGTTGTGAGGTACTGGCTTGAGAGGTTTGCGATATGGCTTGTCTACGGGACATCGGTCTGGGTTGCCTACTACCTGCTCACGCGGCGGAGCATCCATGAGCTGCTGGCCATGCAGCCTCAGGGAGGTTTACCGTTCCTCCTGGCAGTGGATCTGGTTATCGCGATGCCGATCTCCTGGATGCCTCTCGCAGCCGACTATACGAGGTTCTCCAAGAAACCGGGGAGTGCTGCGGCAGGCACATACTTAGGATACTTCGTTGCCAACTTCCTCTTCTACACGCTCGGAGCCCTCTTCGTATTGGGTGCGGGCGTATCAGACCCTGTTCAGGCAATAGCGATGGTCGCCTTCGGCGTCCCAGCCCTACTGTTGATACTGGTCGATGAGACGGATAATGGATTCGCAGATATATACTCTGCCGCTGTCTCGATACAGAATGTCTGGCCTAGAGTCTCACAGAAGCTGCTCGTCGTCCTCGTAGGCTTCGTCGGCATGCTCGTCGCCTTGCTCCTGCCTATCGAGCAGTATGAGTCCTTCCTGCTTCTGATAGGATCTCTATTCATACCTTTGTTTGGTGTGGTTGTGACAG
>JAGTQV010000033.1:7358-12585 GCA_018397035.1 Candidatus Bathyarchaeota archaeon
TCCTCCTGAGGCGCCGAGACTACTCGGTCAAGGATCTCTACATGGGCTGTGGGGGCAGATACTGGTATAAGGGTGGCCTGAACCTCTGCGCCCTCGCTGCATGGTTGATCGGGGCACTCTTCTACCATTCCATAGTGGCCTACGCCTCTTGGCTCGGCGCCTCTGTCCCAAGCTTCATCACAGCGGCTCTCATCTACCTCCTGATGATGAAGGTTAAGGGGTGAGGGTGCTCTGGATCGTCCCTTGAGTCTTCAAGCTACTCCAAGAGCGTTGACGATAGCCGGGTCAGACTCAGGAGGAGGGGCCGGCGTACAGGCTGACCTCAAGACTTTCGCCGCGCTGGGCGTTCACGGCATGAGCGCCCTGACCTCTGTGACCGCACAGAATACGCTAGGGGTTAAGGCTGTCCATGACGTCCCTCCAGGGATCGTGAAGGCCCAGATAGAGGCGGTTGTCGAGGATATCGGGGTGGACGCGGCTAAGACCGGGATGCTCCACACACCCAGCATAATTGAAGCTGTGGCAGAGGAGATAGACAGGTACCGTCTCCCAACAGTCGTGGATCCTGTTATGGTCGCCAAGAGCGGCGCGGTCCTGCTTCAACCTGAGGCTGTCGAGATCCTGAAGAGCAAGCTTCTGCCTGTCGCGCGTGTAGTCACCCCAAATGCTCCTGAGGCTGAGGCGCTCTCAGGACTGAAGATAGGCTCCATCGACGACGCTGCGGCCGCAGCCAAGAGGATCGCGGACCTGGGGCCTGGAGCTGTCGTGGTGAAGGGCGGCCACATTCAAGGCAGCAGCGTCGTCGACCTACTATATCTGGATGGATCTGTGAGGAGGTTCGAGGCTGAACGTGTAGCTTCAAGCGCGACTCATGGGACAGGCTGCAGCTTCTCAGCAGCGATCGCTGCCGAGATCTCGAAGGGCAAAGAGATCGTTGAGGCTGTTTCCTGCGCGAAGATGCTCGTCACAGATGCAATAAGGTTCGGTCTGAATTTGGGGAAGGGGCATGGCCCTGTGAATCCGCTCGCAAGCCTCTACATGGGGGCTGAGAGGTTCTGGGTGATCGAGAACATCACAGAGGCTGTAAGTGCTCTTGAGTCAGACCCACGCTTTCACCAGCTTGTGCCTGAGTCGCAGACAAACCTGGTTATGGCACTCTCATACGCCTCCGGTCCAGAGCATGTCGCAGCTGTACCAGGACGCATAGTTAAGCTGGGTGAAAGGGTGCGGGCCTCAGCCCCTCCGCGGTTCGGCGCCTCAAGACATGTCGCCGCAACAGTCCTGACAGCGAGGAGGTACGACCCTGAGATCAGGGCTGCGATGAACATCAGGTTCTCTGAGAAGATTCTGGAGGCATGCTGCAGGTTAGGGCTGGGCCTCTCCTCCTATGATAGAAGGCAGGAGCCTGATGAGGTCAAGTCTACAGAGGGGAGATCTACAGGCTGGGGTGCTGAGGTGGCTATCAAGGCGGCTGGTCGAGTTCCAGAGGTGATCTATCACAGGGGCGACTGGGGTAAGGAGCCGATGATGACGATCCTCGGCAGATCAGCAGTCGAGGTGGTTGAAATGGCGCGGAGGATAGCTGCAGAACTGGAGAAGGTGTGAGGGATACCAGAACTTCCACTGTCCTGACGTTCAAGGCCTAACCGATAAGACTGAGTGATGAGAAGGTGCACGTCAACTCAACTAGCGTTGGAGGAGTGTGTGGATGAGACAGATCACTGTTGTCGGGAGTGGTGGAAGAATCCCGCCTGACGTCTACCGGATGGCTGAGGAGTTAGGTAGGGCGATCGCAGAGCGTGGGGCTGTCCTCATCACCGGCGGAAGAGGCGGCGTCATGGAGGCTGCCTGTAAAGGAGCGAAGGAGATGAAGGGGCTGACGGTTGGGATACTGCCAGGCTCTGAGCGGGATGCTAACCAGTACGTCGACGTTATGGTGGTGACCGGTATGGGTGATGCGCGGAACGCGATAAACGTGTTGTCTGCCGACACGGTGATAGTGGTTCATGGAGGAGCCGGCACACTCTCAGAGGTCGGTCTAGCATTGAAGGCTGGCAAGAGGGTTATCGCGATCAAGGCCTCAGGAGGGGTCGCTGGGATGATGGCTGGAGTCGTGATCGATGGTGGGATAGTCTTGTCCGCGGACTCTGTCGAGGAGGCAGTTGAACTCGCGTTTAAGTAGCTCTTAATAGAGACCTCGTACAAATCATCTGGTAGAGGTAGGCCCGTCAGGACTATGCCGAGAGTGACTCAGCTCGTAGTCACGTCTGAGAGCAAGCCGGGTACACTGGCGCAGCTCTGCTCGACACTGAGCAAGGCCGGAGTCAACATCCGGAGTATGCTCGCGCCGGAGATCAGAGGAAGAGGCAAGGTCAGGCTGCTTGTAGACGACCCAGCAAAAGCCAAGGACGCCTTGAAGGCCGCCAAGATTCGATTCTCAGAAGAGGAAGTACTAGAACTGGAGCTTGATAACAGACCAGGTTCCCTCGGTGAGGTTGCGGAGAAGCTCGCTAAAGCCAAGATCAACATAAAGTATGCCTACGCCACGACTTCAGAAGGGTCGGCGAAAGCAACAGTTGTTCTCGCGGTTCCGAACCTAGCTAAGGCTGCCGGTGTCCTCGGCGAATAGTGCGGCGTGAGAGTTCGAGAAGGTCGACGCTGCCGAGAGGCTGCTGAAGCCGGAGAAGCCTCGACGGCAGGGTCTCTAGGAGTCGTCACGCTATATCTTTTGAAAAGGCGAGTCTATCGTCGCCTCTTGAATTCCGTGGAATACATCTCATGTCGGTCTGCTGCATCGTTGTTCCCGTTGGATATGCCATTCATCAATTACTGTAAGGTTTCCTGAGACAGCTGAAGTCCATGTGTAGAGGCTACGGGAAGTACTGGAGGCGGGCAGTCTGGAGGATGCTGTCAAGTAGCTCATACGAGGGCATAGGTCTCATGCGATGGGTAGGGTGTCTGGGATATGGGAGGGGCTAATGTTTGAGGATGTGGCAGGTGGTTTTGGGGTGGACGTGTAGCTGCCGCGGCATGTTGACCGTCGCCAACTGTCTTATGCATGTTTATTTTGTGACTAGTGATAGATCTGAAGATGGACCGCGATGTATAATGTAGAGGAGGAGATCATGAAGCTCCTCCATAAGGAGGCGGTGACCCCTGACGAGGTTGCGAAGCGATTCAGACTCTCTTGGCCAAGGGCTAACGGTCACCTGTTGAAGCTGGTAGGGGAGGGGAAGGCGTCCCTGGTGAGGAAGGGGTGCGTCAACGGGTACCACGAAGTCTACGCCTTCTATGTGTTCCGTGTCCCGAAGTGGGTCAGGCCGCGCTCTCTAGAGGAGCTCTCTGATGAGCTGGCAGAGTACTTCCAAAAAGGCGTGTCAGCTGCTGAGATGATTGAGAGAGAGCGCCGAAAGGCTTGAAGATAGGACTTGATTCAAGTGTACTGGTAGCTTCTGTCAAGAAGGTGGGGGAGCCCTACCATGCGTCTTCACTTAAGCTCTCGCATAGGATCTCTCAAGGAGACTCGTTCAGTGTCGCCTCAGCACTTGTCCTGCTCGAGGTTCCTAGCGCGTTAACCTCCTCAACAAGGATGCCGATCGAGAAGATCTATGAGGTGGCAGCGCCACTCCAAGATGCTTTCAAGCTCAGGATTATGGATTTCGAGAACTACACTGACCTGGCGGGTGATTTGATCTTCGAGTTGAGGGAACTGAAATCCAGGTTGGAGATACCGTCTGCCGATTTCCATCACGTAGCCACATCGATCAGGGAGGGCTGCGACCTGTTCGTCACTACTGATGAGAGACATATCCTCAGACCGGAATGTAGAAGCCGCTTTGAGAGGCACATCAAGATCGCCGACCCGGACGAGGCGAGCGAAAGAGCTGTAGTGGAAACAGGAGAACTTAGCCTATCACCCCTTAATCAGGTCTAGTCGGCTGCACAGTAGTCCTTGAAGCTAGGCTCTCCTGACAGTAGGCTCAAACAGATCAAAGGGTGAACAGTGCTCATGCACCGCGAAGGTTGGAGGCAGATAACGAATCGAACAAGAGTAACCTGACTTCAAACTCGATCTTGCCCTCCTTCGTCGGCTACATTCTTGCGTTCTTTCAGTATCTGCACCCTGTTTCTGGGGGGGAGTTCGATTAGTTCCTCTCAACCCACCCTCGACGTCAGGTTCATTCAGGATCGATGTGCCCAGACTTCTAGTCTGCAGCTTCACGGAGTAGTTGACATGGCGCGCTAGGCGTATGTGATCCCTGGTCCCCTGTACTTGCAGATGCCTGTGAGGTATTCGACGGTGAGGATCGGGTCTGAAACAGTTTCCCTGTGGCCGCAAGCCTCACATTGAGTCTTGATGATTATCTGGGTCACTTCCTCCTCCTCGAACCGGTAAAGGGAGTATATGCCTGGATGCGCGACCATTATGCGTTCTGTCTTCCCGACTTCGAAGCTGCCCTCCTTAAGGTAGTCGAGGAACCTCTTCCCTCTCCTCCTGCACTTGGAGCAGACGACTCTTCTGAGAAGTCTAGGGTTCTGGTCCAGGCCCCCTTCCCGCAGCCTCTTCAAGACCTCTTCCATAGCTTGAACAACAGAGTCTGTGTCTTGGAGGGAGAAATGCTTTTGGGGAGTACGCTTGGCTGAGCCGTATAAGGTCGTTCTGGTCTAATTGAATTCTTCTTCAATTATGGCGCCAGTAGAGCTTACCTCTCTAATAGAAATGAGGTTAGTTTGATTAAGATCTACCAAGAGACATAATGCTGCAGATCGGCAGGTTGGCCTACGGAACGGGAGCCTCCACGATCATGGGACCCAAGCAGTCCGGTAAGACTACACTCCTGAAGATCTTGGAGTAGAAGCCTCCAGCAATGGGATGGTTCTCTTCATAATTATGGAGGATCCTGACGTTCTCGAGGGGTTTGAGGCCGACCCTAAGAGGTATGTTGCGAGTTTCATCCTCACACCGCGGAGGCACTACTTTCTCCTTGACGAGTATCAGTATGTAAGGAGCCTGGAAAGGAAACTTGAGCTACGTTATGGCAGCTTTAAGAATGTGAAGTTCATAGTCACCGGCAGCTCCTCTTGGAACTGAGCGGTGGGATGGCCAGATTTCTGGTCGGCCGCGTATTCTCTCTCGAGTTACCCCTTCAGCTTTCAGGGGTTCCCAGTGGGAAAGGACGAACGGCCGGCGGGACTCTGCGACGTGGAGAACAGTGTGGTCAGGAGT
>JAGTQV010000033.1:12604-15237 GCA_018397035.1 Candidatus Bathyarchaeota archaeon
CTGAGCGTGCTCTAGTGGTGACTCGTGACTTGCGGGCGAGGTGCCTGCTGGAGTAGACAGAGGTGCTGTTTGCACCAGCCTGCTACATATGAAATGTTCGGGGACACGGACAGCCCTCAGAAACCTGCTATGCCCTGCTGGCTCCAGCTCGATCTATGAGAATACCAATCTATCCCTTTCTCAAGTTCACAGTATAGGCGGGTGAAGCCTCATCGACAGCGTGGACAATAGAAACTTCTAGCGGGCTGGACACGTAGTATGATCCCTCTCCCACTGTGAGTAAGCATCAGCCATCTGTGAGAAGGTTGCCCAACGTATCTTCCCTGCAGATACAAGTGGATCAACATTCACGGTGAGAAAGTCATCGATGATGCTATACGGCTTCGATGGGTTACCGCGGAATTCCCCTAGGTGGACCGTTATGTGGAAGACGTTCAGCTTTTCAGGTTGAGCAGCCTCCAGCGAGTGCTTCAGGCTGTCCTCGAGGAATTGGAGATACACTTCGACACTGTTCTCGAGGATGATTTCACGTTTTGCAGCCAGCATCTCTGGATCGTAGGCGCCATCAGGCAGATAGACTATTCTGCCTCCGGGATCGTTCTGCGAGAAGAGGGTTAGGTCTCCACCGTCAGGTCCTCCAGAGGGACGCCAAGGGTTGACGTCCATCACTAGAGGGCTAGTCTCTTGGCTTCTAGGATCCTTATAGTCAGTCATGACCTCAAGGCCCACATTGGAGGCAGCCTCCAGGATCTTCTTATAACGGTTTCCGCCGCTCCAACACCGGATCGCGTCAACACCTGCTTTCTTCAGGAAAATGATCTCATTCGTCATAGATCTTGTCCATGAAGTCACGGGGAGAGACTCAGGATTTCTTCCAAGGTGCACATATTCATGGAAGTGTAGACCTATCTCGTGGCCGTGAGCCTCCAGATCGGCGAGAATCGTATCGCCTTCATCGACTGCGACCTTGGTGAAAGGGGTCTGGGCCTGGACTACGAGTCTTCCGCCATGCCCTTCAACAATCCTAGCCAGTGTCATGAGGTCTCTGGAGTGCATCTTGAATAGTCGGAGATCGTGGTAGCCTGCTCCTCTGCTTGGGGTCGCTCCGAAGGGCTCGACGTGTACGCAGATCGTGAAGAGTAGCACTCCCTCAGTTGTCTTCTCAGGGCCGTAGGTCTGAAAGGCGTAAAGGCTTCCCTCTGTCACATAGATGTTTGCCGCGGCTGAGAGAGCCAAGACTACTATTAGGAGAACAGATCGCATCAGACAGCGGCCTCCTCCTCGATTCAGACAGTCGATCCTCATAGATTCTCAGCCTTGAAAGTACATGCTTACAGTCTCTCAAAGACTGTGGACGCGACCAGGTTGGGGTATGGCCGGTCTAGTATATTGCGGATCTTTGTTAACGAACATTGTTACCCGTTTCAGTTCCTGCAGTATCTTCTGTCTCTGTCGTGTGGTGTCGCAGCGGCTGGTTGACCATCACTAGAGCTCATAGTAGAATCTGCCTTCGAGCATGATGGTGTGGGGACATCTGGATCAGTTTCCGGTAGGAGGATTCAGACATCGATGAAGACGTCGTCTTGCGCAGACACGCAATGGTGGCTGCCATCCTCCTTCAAGCATCAAGACGTCATTCCATAGTAGACTAGGTGAAGGCTGAGGGTGAAACGAGGCCGAAAGATGGTAGTGTCGAGAAGACCGTCGTCCACCTGATTCCAGTGAAGCCCACAGGGAGTGCTCGAGGTGAAATGAGCTGCTTGAGAACAGAGAGTCTTCGGGAAGAGCAGGACATATTGAAGTCGATCAACCCATAAGGGTCAATAATGTGGTTCTCAGGTCGGCCCAGCGAAGACGCATGCCCGCCAGATCGAGGATACAGATGAGAGGATGCGGTCACCACGACCATCGTCTTATACGAGGTCTACAAGAAGCTTAGGATCCGGAAGGGTGAGCAACCGGCCCTGGAGGCGTACGCTCAGATAACCGAGGCGAGAATCGTAGCCTTAGATGAGGACTAGCATCGAAGGCAGCTGATGAAGCCTGGAATAGGAGCTTGCTATGGCGGATGCAATCGTCTACTACAGTGCAAGAGCGGTACTCTATCCAGCTTATCAGCGGCGACGAGGAGCTAAGAGTTCTTTCAGACGTACGATTCATGGGGTGAGATAGATTCACGGAGAACTCTTCTAGAACCTCTCTCAGCTGAACTCGATCTATTTGGAGTCGAATCCCGTCAGCCGCTGAGTCACTATCTGTTAGTCATAAATATGAGTGAAACGCAATGTAGCCTATGGTGAAAAGCCGGGAGGTGAAGTCTTCTTGGCAGCAACCTACTCTTCCAGCCAGACTGGCGCAGTGGCCGCTATACTGGCCTCCTCACTCTGGGGTCTTACAGCTCTCGGAGCAGCGATTATGGAGGGCAGACAAACAGCAACCGCCTTGACAGTCTTCGCGATACTGACGGTCATCGCATGGATAATGGTTCCGCTGTATGCTAAGCGAGTCAGATGGGCCTACATTGTGGGGATAGTCATCATCATTATCGCTTTGGTCGGACTGCTGGCTATGCCTGGTACACCACCATGGTACATGTTCAGCGCTCCGGTATACAACTTCTCGTTTGTAGTATT
>JAGTQV010000034.1 GCA_018397035.1 Candidatus Bathyarchaeota archaeon
CTGTGAATGTTCACTCGATGAGTGAAGGCACCATCTTCAAGCCGAGGGACTCGAAAGGAATCCGTGTGCCCGTCGCCACTATTGAAGGAGGCTACGGTGACTTCTGTCATTTCGAGACACCGTTCCTCGGGTTGATCTGTCAAGCTTCAGGTGTAGCGACGAAGGCGGCGAGGGTTAGGAAGGCCGCTCAGGACAGGCATGTGATATCCTTCGGGATCAGGAGGATCCACCCAGCCCTCTCCAGGATGGTTGACAGAGCCGCCTACATCGGTGGGCTCGACGGTGTCTCGAGCCTCTCAGGCGCAGATACGATAGGTAAGAAGCCGACTGGGACGATGCCTCATGCCCTAGTGATCGCTTTCGGCGACCAAGTCAAGGCTTGGAAGGCGTTCGATGAAGTCATGCCTGAGGACGTGCCTAGGATAGCCCTCGTGGACACTTACTTCGACGAGAAGACTGAGGCTATAATGGCTGCTGAGGCATTGAGGGGGAGACTCTACGGTGTGAGGCTTGATACACCCGCATCCAGGAGAGGGGATATCGTAGAGATTGTGAGGGAGGTCAGGTGGGAACTTGATGCGAGAGGTTACAGGGGCGTCAGGATCTATGTCTCAGGCGGACTTGACGAGGAAGTCATAAAGGTTCTCTCTAAGGCTGGAGCAGACGGCTTCGGTGTCGGAACATCCATCAGCAACGCTCCGACGATCGACTTCGCCCTAGACATAGTCGAGAAGGACGGTAGACCAGAAGCTAAGAGGGGAAAGCTCAGCGGAAGAAAACAGGTCTGGCGCTGCCGGAGATGCATGGAGGATCTTGTCCTGAATGCAGACGAGAGGGAGCCGGCGTGTCTGAGGTGTGGTGGGCCGACAGAACCGATGCTCAGACCTTTAGTGAAAGGAGGAGAGATCGTGCAGCGGCTGCCAGAGGTGGACCAGATAAGGCAGCATGTAATTGAGCAATTAAG
This sequence comes from Candidatus Bathyarchaeota archaeon, assembly GCA_018397035.1. Classification (GTDB taxonomy): domain Archaea; phylum Thermoproteota; class Bathyarchaeia; order 40CM-2-53-6; family RBG-13-38-9; genus JAGTQV01. Next base: position 965 of record JAGTQV010000034.1, read on the forward strand.
GAGAGTCGATGTCTGAGGATACTGGCCGGAGGCATACAGACCTGGACAAGCAAGTGGTGGCAGCCGTCGTCACCGCCCTGGTACTGGCATCTACACTATTCGCTTATGCAGGCCTAGGCAGCATCTACACTCTCCTGATGGGTCTAGGCTACTTCGGCGCCTTCATCTCAGGGCTGATAGGCACAAGTTCACTTATGATCTCGATCCTCCCGCCACAGGTAGTCGTCTTCGTTTTGAGTGAGCCCTCTCTCGGATACAACCCGCTCCTCATAGGGCTTGTAGCAGGGATAGGCGCCGGGGTCGGCCAGTATGCACATTACTACATCGGTGAGGGTGGGAGGTACATAATCCCCAAGAATTATGTGGAGAGGATCGATGAATGGAGACCTAGGATTGAGAGGTACGGCGCCTTGCTGATATTCCTCTTCGCGGCGACGCCGCTGAGTCCAGATGACCTCGTCTGGATCCCCCTAGGCATGATGGGGTATCCTAAGAGGAAGGCACTCGCCGCCTCCATAGCCGGCAAGGTCTTGATGCTTGTAGCCTTCGCTTACGCCGGCTACTTCGGCATGCACGCGATACGCAGCTGGCTGCACTTCTAGATGGACGATGAGGCTGTAGTTCCGCTGCCGTGGCTTATGGTGAAGACGCCGGTGTAGAGCTATTCCTTCTCCCTGAACCTATCGATTATCCTGAGCATCTCTTGCAGCTGCTCAGTCGCGAGAATCCTGCCTTTGGTCGAGAGTATGGATCGAAGCTCCCCCAAGCCTTCCGGCATGCAGTTCACAACCTGGACAGCCTCCCTCCTCTCAATATCGAAGTTGGAGGTTAGCTCATTCATCAGTCTGCGGGCCTTCTCAGCCTTCAGCCTGGAGAACTTCTGAGTGTACTCTTGGACTCTCCTTTGAAACTCCCCCAGCTCCCCCTCCTCAGCCCGCTCAAGTATCCTCCTCGCCTCAGCCAAGGTGAGGTCGGTCTGGTCGAGGATCTTCCTGGGCATAATGTTCAGTCCTTGAATAGTCTGAGGTGCTCAGGCCGCGTTATGACCTCCCTCTGCAGGCCTCCTGTGGCGACGGTGACGACGTAGCTTCTACCCCGCCTCTCCTTAACCACCCCAACTCTTCCATGGAACCTCCTATGCGGCATACCTTTATGGATGCTGGGCTCTACCACGACCACGACTCTGTCACCTACCTTGTAGGGTTGGAGGAGCCTGCTGAGGCCTATCTTGCCTCGCCGCCTCGGATTCTTTCTGAAGAGCGATCTCGTACCTGACCGGTAGCCTTTAGACTTCACCATCGACGCTTCATCCCTGGTCTCATTGTGGGGATGGGGCCCCAACCCATCTGACACGTTCATCTTATAAACAATTCTAGGACGTCTACGCTGAGAACTGCAGCCTCCTCATGAGCGTGGACTGCTGCCGCCTCATCGACTTCATCATCTTCTTCATGGCCGAGTACTGGTTGAGCAGCTCCTTGACGTCCCTCTCACTCCTCCCTGACCCCCTAGCTATCCGCCTAGTCCTTGAGGAGTCTATGATCTTTGGGTTCTCGACCTCCTCCTTACACATCGACTGGATTATCACTCTCCAGGAGTCGAGTCTCTTCTCCGCTACTTCAACCATATCTTCTGGTAGGCTGTAGCCTCCTGGGATCATGCTCCAGATCTTCTTGAGGGGGCCCATCTTCCTCACCGCCTCCATCTGCTCATACATATCCTTCAAAGTGAACCTGCCGTGGAGGATATCCCTGGTCTTCCCTCTGGCCAGGCTGAGTTCAGCCTCCCTAACCCGCTCAACCAGGCCCTGGATATCACCCATCCCCATCAGCCTTCCAACGAAGTTTGCAGGTACAAACTGCTCGATATCCTCGATCTTCTCTCCTGTTCCGATGAACTTTATCTTTGAGCCGGTCGCTGTGACGGCTGAGAGGGCTCCGCCACCCTTGGCTGAGCCGTCGAGCTTAGTGACGAATATTGAGCCTACTGTAGTCGACTGGTTGAAGGCTGCGGCCTGCGAGGCCGCTTGCTGACCGATAGTCCCGTCGATGACGAGCATAACCTCATCAGGCTTCACAGCCTCTGACAGTCTCCGCATCTCCTCCATGAGGTCCCTCTCATTCTTGTGGCGGCCTGCGGTATCGACGAGTATGAGGTCGAAGCCCTGTTTCCGGAAGTTCTCTAGGCCCTCCCTAGCTATCCTCTCAGGCTTCCCATCCTTCGATCCGTAGGTCGGCACACCAACCCTGTCAGCCAGCTGCTTCAGCTGCTCAAAGGCTCCAGGCCTGAAAGTGTCTGTGCAGACTATCGCCGCTCTGAGTCCACGTTTCTGGTAGAACCTGGCGAGCTTGACGGCGCCAGTCGTCTTTCCACTCCCCTGGATCCCGACGAGCATTATCGTGGTCGACCTCTTAGGTTCAAGAGAGACCTTCGCGGGCTTCTCACCCAGGAATCTCGTGATCTCCTCATACAGGACCTTGATGACATGTTCTCTTCTCGAGACGCCTGGAGGCAGGGCCTCATTCAGAGATCTCTCCTCAACCTTCCTCGACATCTGCAGTACGAGGTCGACGTTGACGTCTGCTGCCAAGAGTACACGTTGGAGATCCTTGACGAGTTCTCTCACAGCCTTCTCGTCGACGATGGGGAGTCTCAGGAGCTTCTTCACGGCGTCCGCCAGGGATCTTCCGAGGCTCTCGAGCGCACTCAAAATGTACCCCTGACCTCTCCGGATCCAAGTCAGGCCCTTAGGTCTTTTGGCCTTCCAGCGCCGCGGCCACTACCAGCGGAAACAGTAATGTCGCATCCCCGATCAATGTTGCAATGTTCTTCTCACCACGTATCTTCCGCCAGCTTATCGCCTCCTCCAGCGGTGCGCCGCTGAGCCCCCCTGCCTCAGGCCTATCCATCGTTATCTGGAGTGCAGCGTCGACCCCTCCCCTCAGGGTGCTGGCTACCAGAAGGTGATGCTTAGGCAGTCCGCCACCAATTATTATCGCCCCAACCTTCCTAGCCCCGTAGATTACCTCACTCAGTTTTGTGAGGTCCCTCAACTGATCCAGTTTCAGAGTCTTCAATGTGCTGTACGTCCACAGGTTCATCCCGAGCATGGAGTCTTGGATCCCAGGGCAGAGTACAGGCACTCTCTTCTTGTATGCCGTCCTCAGGATTGAGTTCTCATCCTTGAGGTGTCTTCCGATCTCCCAGAGGAGCTCGTACCCGGCTGCATCCCTTCTCAGTTCAGTCGGCACCTCATCAAGGAGCCTGCGTATCCACCTCTCAAGTCCAGCGAAGGATCTCATGTCGACGTTTATGTCATATATCCTCCCTATCCCCCTCTTCGCCAAGGAAGCGTCCCTGACAGCCGCCGACCCTATTATATGCCTGTAGCCGAGAGCCTCTACCACGTCATGAGTTATATTCGCGCCTGTAGAGACTATTGCGTCCAAGTACCCGTCATAGACCAGGTCGCGGATTAACCGCCTCAGTCCACCCGCAACCATCGGCCCAGCTAACCCTAGAAGGCACGTGTAGTCTCCTCTGAAGATCATTCTCGTTACCGCGACGGCCCGGGCGAATCTCCCAGCACCTAGGACACCGGCCTTACCCATCTCCCTCGTTATCTCAGCAAGCCGCATCCCACGCCTGATCCTCATCTGTCGCACATGGGGCATCTCTCTTCAACCTTAACCATCCACAACCTTCAGCCTGCCCCAGGGGATCACTTCGTCCTCACAATCTTGATTCCGCCGGACATCTTCCAGTATTCAACCTCAACCCCGGCGGAGAGCTTTGATCTCAGCTCCTCCTCTCTCGGGAGAGGAGTCTCAAAGGTCTCGTAAGACTCAAGATCCATCAACTGGACAGACTCACCTATCAGGGCTATCACTTGGCCGCTCCTCTTCTCTATGATCGGCACCTCCATCTTAGCATCAACCGGGCTTATGACATTCCTCTTCTGCTCGCTGAAGAGACCTATCGCCACGATCCTTGCCTTCGCAGCCCCATGTTTACCCGGCTTACTCTTCTCGAACTCAACTATCCTGCACGGTTCATTATCTATGAGGATGTACTGGCCGACCCTCATACTTCCAACATCAACCGGCTTGCTCATCCAGGTTCTCCTCAAAGGAACAGCCCCGATATACACTAGGAGAGGCTAAAAGACTTACTGGAGGCTGAACGTAACCTCTTAAGGCTAGGGACACACCTATAACTGCCAGCACAGTTAGACTGCAGGTGTAGGCCTTGCTGAGGAATGTCGCGATCGTCCCACGCCTCGACAGTGATCAGGCTCTCGAAGTCGCTATGAGCCTCTACCGTTACCTGAGATCTAGAAGGATAAACGTCATCCCCGATATCGAATTCTCACGTTTGAAGAACCTCAAGGGCGGTGTCCCTCTATCACAGATCGACGCCGACCTCATAGTGACCGTCGGCGGAGACGGGACGGTGCTCAAGACCAGCATGACCATACAGAAACCGGAGACGCCGATACTGGCCGTCAACATGGGCAGGCGGGGATACTTGACTGAGGTCGAACCTGAGAATGCGTTGAAGGCTCTTGGAGAGTGTCTGGAGGGGAGGCATAGGCTCGAGGAACACGCTAAACTCTCAGTATGTTTTGAAGGCAAGGTTTTGACCGACGGGTTGAATGAGGCGCTGATAACCCCGGCGGCGACCTGGAAGATGCTCCAGTTCGAGGTCCGACATGGGGATCAGGGGTTCATCGAGCAGAGGGCTGACGGACTCATCGTAGCCACACCCACAGGCTCTACAGCCCACGCACTCTCCGCCGGCGGGCCTATACTGGAGACCTCCCTGGAGGCCTTCACACTCGTCTTCATCTGCCCCCAAGACTACATCCGATCCCTCGTGCTCTCCTCACTCGACGACATACAGGTCAGACTGACAGACTCGAAGGTAAAAGCGATAGTTACCGTCGACGGCCGCTACACAAGACAACTCCCCCCTGAAAGCTCGATAACCATCAAGAGATCAAAGAATAAGGCGGTCTTCGTCAGGCTTAACTCCTCCTTCCTGAGCCGTAGCTTGACCAGACCGGCGAGGATGGTGCATGGAAGGGGATGACCACCTACATACTCGACACCTCAGCCCTGGTGATGGGTGTCAACCCCTCAGCGATCAAAGGCCGAGTCTACTCTGTCCCTGAGGTTGAGCGTGAGCTACCCCCAAAGAGTATGGCGGCCATCCGCTTCACAACATCTAGGGAGAGCCGCTCCCTCTCCATCAGGGCGCCTCAAAGAGCATCATACGAGGCGGTGAGGAGAGCCTCACTGAAGCTCGGTGAGAAGGGGGCGCTCTCGAGAGCTGACCTACAGATCCTCGCCCTAGGACTAGACCTGAGAATGGACGGTTTAAACCCCACGATAGTAAGCGATGACTACGCAGTACAGAATGTCGCAGAGCACCTAGGCCTCAGCTACACCTCCCTCGCAACATTCGGAATAACGTATGAGTTCAACTGGTCGCTCTACTGTCCTGCATGCTTCAGGAGGTACCTTCACAGTTACCTTGAGCGTAGATGCGAGGTGTGTGGGACAGCCCTCAAGAGGCGCGTACTGAAGAGGTGCCGGAAGGCCGACGACTTGGAGGGAAGCTCAGGCAGTGCCTTATGAAGGTCTGGTTGCGGCGCACTCGAAAGATCAGGTCAGCCCCAGCGGCCAGACCATTATATGGAACCATGCCAGCCTCACCCTGAACACGTGAAGGAAAACCTTTTCTTGCAGAGGGGCACAACTTAGACGCTGGAAGTAGCACGATTGGGCCTATCCTCCTACAGCGACCGCGGCGAGATCCAGCATAGACGTGGAACCATACTTTTCAAGTCTTGAAGTCGCAGAGAGCAAACGAGACTGTGGGAGACTGGAGATGTCGATTCCTACAAGGTACTACGGAGAGAGGAGGCTGGAGGATAGGGATCTCGACCGCGAAGCCTCCGCAAAGAGGACCTATGAGGAACATGCCTATGTCCTCGACTACCTTCCCACAGGGAGGAATACAGCTGACAGATACAGGCACATAGCCGCGCCGATGGTCCAGGTTGTCGGGGAGGATCACTTCACACTACTCGAATTGGAGATTAAACCAGGACTCGCCGTAAACCTCCATGAGAGGCTGTATGTCGGAAGGGAGAAGCGTGACAAGGTTGAGAGGATCATAGGGAGGATAGACTACGACGAGTTAACCGCGACAGCCAAGGTGGAGCTGCCTGTCATGGTTGAGGAGCTAGTGAAGAGACGTGAGAGCCACTTCGTAGATTTCTTCAACAGATCCCAGGCGATAACTCCGCGGATGCATGCCCTGGAGCTGCTGCCCGGAATTGGGAAGAAGTCGATGTGGCATATCATCGACACGAGGGAGAAGAAGCCTTTCGAGAGTTTCGACGATATTCAGAGAAGGGCCGGGATACATGATCCAGCAAAGATCATCTCAAGAAGGATCATCGAGGAATTGACTGGAGAATCGAAGTATCGGCTGTTCGTAAGGGCGGCCTGATGTACAGTAGAGGATTACCATTCCAGATCACTCCTAAGAAGAGGCTCGGCCAGAACTTCCTGACAGACAGGAGGGTGCTCGAGAGGATCGTATCACATGCTGGAATAAGACAGGACGATGTCGTGCTTGAGGTCGGCCCCGGCCTGGGGGCTCTCACAGAACTCCTCCAGACAAGGGCGGGGAGGGTAGTGGCTGTAGAGAAGGATCCTGAGCTCGTCCAGCTTCTCCGTAAGAGACTTCAAAGCAACCCGAAGATAGAGATTGTTGAAGGCGACATACTGAGAATCCCCCTCCCAGAGTACGACATCGTCGTCTCGACACCCCCATATAACATCTCATCAAAACTTCTCTTCCGGCTGCTGGAGAAGAGGTCCCGCACGATAGTCCTGGTGCTTCAGAGAGAATTTGCTGAGAGGCTCGTCGCGAAGCCGGATACCCATGAATACAGCAGACTGACCGTGATGGCTTCACATAAGGCGCATGTAGAGATACTGGGCTACGTGCCGGCTGAGTCCTTCACTCCGAGACCGAAGGTCGACTCGGCGGTGGTGAGGATCACACCCAAGGAGTCTCCTCAGACTGTTGATGAAGACCTATTCACAGACCTAGTTAGGGGTCTATTCACACAAAGGAGGAGGATGCTGCGGAGATCCCTCAGAAACTACCTCCGACAGAGACTTCATTCACTCCCAGAATGGATAGACGGGTTTGAGGTCCCGGACAAGAGGGTCTACCAGGCCTCACTTGAGGAATTCGAGAAGATCGCGAGAGATTTGAGACCGCTCATAGAGGCCTGGGAAGGAGGGTAGACATTGGAGATTCGAGTCGTCCTCGTAGAGCCGGAGCATGAGGGAAACATAGGACTGATAGCCCGTACCATGAAGAACTTCGGATACGACGATCTCTGGCTTCTGAATCAAAGAGCCGAGATCAGCCTTGAGGCAAGGGCGCTCGCAAGCCACGCCGAGGATCTCCTGGCCAGAGTCAGAGTGGCCACCGACCTGGAGCAGGCTCTTGAAGGCTGCGACTACAGTGTTGCGACGACAGCTATCAATGCGAGGAACCCCTCAAACCTCTGCAGACTCTCACTGGACCTGAAGGAGTTCGCCCAGAAGATCATCGGCGTGAATGGGAGAGCCGCCGTGCTATTCGGAAGGGAGAGCCGAGGCCTCATGAATGAGGAGATAGCGAGATGCGACTTAGTGGTGACGATACCGACGAGAAGCAACTATAGAACACTCAACATCGCAGTCGCGGTGGCGATTACGCTCTACGAACTCCAGACGGCAAGATGTGAAAGGGGATCACACCCTGAGAGAGCCAGCAGGGAGACACGGATGATACTGTTGAAGATGTTCGAGGAACTCGCGAGGGGGGCCTGCCTGCCCCAACACAGGATCCCGCTTGCCAAGAGAGCCTTGAGCAACGTGATCTCGCGCAGCCTCATCTCGAAGAGGGAGGCGAGCTTGATCGTCGGCGTCATGAGGAGAGCTGCTGAGAGACTCGATGATCGAACCAGGCAACCGGAGCCGAGAAGGAAGATCCGTGTCGATGTTTAAATAATACGTGATGAAGAGTCTTGGGGAACGGGATGCGAGATGAAGGGCAGAAACTACAGAACGCCAAGAGGCCAACCTTACACGAGAGGTGAGTATATCCACGGCCAGCCGACACCAAAAATATCTAGGTTCGTAATGGGAGAGACAAAGGGGGACTTTGAGTATAAGGTGACACTCATCGCCCAAGCCCATGTTCAAGTCCGCCACAACGCTCTGGAGGCCGCAAGGATCGCCGCTAACAAGGTACTCACAGACAAGCTGGGAGAGGCAGGCTACATGCTCCACATCAGAGTCTACCCCCACATAGTCCTGAGGGAGAACAAGATGATAGCGACTGCTGGAGCAGACAGGCTGCAAGAGGGGATGAGGAGGGCCTTCGGCAAGCCTACAAGCCGAGCTGCAAGGGTGAGGGCTGGCCAAGAGATCATCGATGTCTACGTGAATGAGAACAACCTGAAACTCGCCCAGGAGGCGCTTGCTGAGTCCTCGATGAAGTTGCCGATGCCATGCAGAGTTGTCGTCGAGAAGATCAGGGAGGCCACAAAGCAGATAGAGGCCTAGACGAGCCCTTCACCGATCCGCCTCGACTGAAAACCTGATGACCGAGATCAACTGAGAGGATCCGAGAAGCCTAGTCTTGAATTCACCCTACAACCTTGAGATAGACCGTCTCATCAACGAGATAACTAGACGAAGAGCAAAAAGAGTACTCATCCAGGCCCCAGACGGGATCAAGCCTCAAGCAGCATCCCTCTCCAGAATCGTCGAGACGAGGACTTCTGCAGAGGCCTTCCTATCAGCCAGCGCATGCTACGGGGCATGCGACATAGACGTTGGAGTGGCGGCGCAGCTACATGCCGACCTGATAATTCACTACGGCCACACAGAATATATACGCACAGACAAGATCCCAGTTGTTTTTCTTGAGGCTAGATCAAAACAGGACCTGACAGGACTTCTTTCAAGGGTAGAGTTTAAGGCCTCTCACTGGAGGAGAGTAGGTCTCGCAGCGACCCTCCAGCACCTGGACACCCTTAAGACTCTAAGGGGGGCGCTTGCAAGACAGGGAGTTCAGGCGGTGATCGCGCCTAGGGGAGGCCGGAACACGTATGATGGACAGATCATCGGGTGCGACTACACCCCCCTCAAGACCATGGCGGGTGAGGTTGAGGCTTTCCTAGTCTTAGGGAGCAGGTTTCACGGATTAGGCGCCTCACTCGCGGTCGAGAAGCCTGTCCTACTGGCGGATCCCAGCTCAGGACGGGTGACTGACATGTCCAGGGAGAGGGAGAGGATCATCCTGCGCCGCTACGCAGCGATAGAACTCGCTAAGGAAGCAGAGAACTTCGGCATAATACTTGGGACGAAGCCGGGCCAACACAATCCTGCTGCAGCAGCCGAAATCAAGAGACAGATCATATGCCGCGGCAGGACAGCATGCACTATCATCGCAGACGAGGTCACACCTGAACTCCTCCTAGACTTCGAGGGGGTGCAGGCCTTCGTGAACACGGCCTGCCCCAGACTCTCACTGGATGACGCTGAGAGATTCGCCAAGCCGATACTGTCTCCAAATGAAGCCCTCGCGGCAGTCGGCGGCATCGACTGGGAGGATATTCTTGAAAAGGGTCTCCTCTAAACGGTCGAGAGTCCAGAAATCCTGTAGCCGTGACCTGATAGTTCGCAGAAGAGATCTTGAGATAGTTCTCCAGAAAGTTGCTGCGCATCCGAAACCTAAGATGTGGCTGGAGCAGTACACCATCCCTCCAGATATGGCTGCTGAGATCCTGCTCATCGCCAGTATCCGTAGAGAGATAGCTGGGAGGAGCGTCGTCGACCTAGGCTGTGGCACAGGCAGACTGGCTATCGGAGCAAGGATCCTAGGAGCCGCAGAGGTTGTAGGGGTAGACATAGACCCCGCCGCTGTCCTGAGAGCAGTTGAGAACGCTGGGAGGCTCGGCGTCAAGAACATCGAATGGGTGGTCTCAGACATAGAAGCGGTCAGAGGGCCGTTCGACATAGCCTTGATGAACCCACCCTTCGGAACCAGAACCAGACATGCCGACAGGAGATTCCTGCTTAAGGCCCTCTCCATAGCAGAGACGATTTACTCCATACACAAGCGGTCGACAAGAGGCTACCTGCTTAAGTTTATAGAGGACGGTTACGGCAGGGTTGAGGCTCTCTACGAGATGCAGCTTGAGATACCTAGAACATACATCTTCCATGAGAAGAAGACGTACAGCGTTGAGGTTGACCTCTACATTGTAAGGTCTCGCCGCTGGAGGATCGACATCACCTAAACCCTCCTAGGCCACTATACGTTTATATGAATACCCGGAGAATTAACGGGGAATACGCTCCAAACAGACCGCCCGCCCAGGTAACATTTCTATGTCAAGAAGCATCAGCCATGAGAGGTTTGTGGTTCCAGGCTCGAGGCTCGGTGTTATAGAGGAGTTCACCGGTGGTGAAGGCACACTCGAAATGGGCGGTGTCATCTATTCACGTTTCGCCGGGATCGCGAAGACAGACCCGGCGAGGAGGACTGTCACCGTAAAGCCGAGGAACACCCCGAATCTGCCGTCTGAAGGCAGGACTGTAGTCGGCGTAGTCACCAACACTCAGGAGAGGATGGCCGTCCTAGACTTGATCAAGATCGAGAATGAACCCCTCTCAACCCCCTTCACAGCCATCCTTCACATCTCCGCCGCGAGCCCGAGATATGAGAGGAGCATGACCGATGTATGCAGACCTCTTGATCTCGTGAGGGCGAAGGTGGCGAGCACAGCTGACGGGATAGTCAGACTGACCACCGTTGGGAAGAATCTAGGTGTCTTGAAGGCATACTGCTCGAACTGTGGGTATCAGCTCATTCTGAGGAGGAGACTATTGAAGTGTGAGAGATGCAACAATACAGAGAGGAGAAAGCTGGCAGCAGACTACATCTCAGGAAAGGGTTATACTTGAGAGTCAACACGATCAAACGGACTGGGAGTGAGCTCAGGATCGAGATAGAGGGGGAAGGCCACACACTCTGCAATCTACTGCAGAATACGCTGCTGAAGGATCGGAGCGTCGAGATGGCTGGATACGATATCCCACATCCCCTGACGGAGAAGGCCATACTCTACATAAAGGCTAGGAAGGAGCATAATCCGGAGAAGGCTCTGGAGCGGGCGCTCAGCAGGATCTCGGAGATGACTGATGAGTTCCTGAAGAAGTTCCGGGAAGCCTCAGGAAGACAGGTATGAATTCAAGTGAACTGAGAAGGATCATCCTCGACAAAGGCCTAGCGAGGCTGGGCGATGCCTACATCAACTTCATATACTCCTTGGCGCTCAGCGAGGTTGAAGGGGCACCCACAGGGGTTAAGGTGAGCGACCGGATACTCGCCGAGGCAGCGAGATCATCCGGGCTGAGAAGCCTACTCCCGAAGAGGAGCGGAAGAAACGGCGCCGCGAACGCCGTCGAGGCCCTCCTAGTGTACGCTTGGGACAGGAAGCTGATGAGGTCCGAAGAGGCTGTTGAGATCCTGAAGAGCAACCCTGACCCAAAGGAGAGCTTCACACACCTGATAGGGCTGATTTTTGAGAGGGCTCAACTGCAACCCTGATAGACGCAGTTGAGGATAGTCTGCTCTCTGAATGGAGTGGCGAAGGCGGTGCAGGCCCAGAGACTGCACATAGACAAGAGGGGGATTAGGGCCCTCGGAGTATCCGAGAGCTTCATCAAGAGCAAGAGCAGAAGATCCATCCTTGCAGGAGTGGTTATGAGGTCAGACCTGATAGTCGACGGATTCTCATTCGCGAGAACGACCGTCGGAGGGACTGACGCCACAGCATCAGTGGTCGAACTCTACCGGAGACTAGACAGGAGGGACATCAACATCATACTCCTCAACGGCTGCGTCATCAGTTGGTTCAACATAATCAGCCTTGGCGAAGTCCACAGGGATACTGAACTCCCACTGATCTGCATAACATATGAGGAGTCTGAGGGGCTGGAGAGATACTTCACCGAGTACTTCAGAGATGAGGCTGAGGAGAGGATTAGGAGATACAGGGAGAACGGGGAGAGGGAGGAGCTGAAGCTTCACACAGGAAAGACGGTATTCGCCCGGTACCTCGGAATCGAGAGGGGGGATGCTGCAAGGGTCCTTAACAGATTCACCCTGCAAGGCTCTGTCCCAGACCCGTTACGGGTTGCGCGGCTACTCGCCAGAAGAATAGCCCAGCAACTATCAGAGACGACGCTGTAGAGGACGACTGCATAATCTCCTTGAACATGCAGCAACCCTTAAATGCGGCATACCGAGTATTGGCAGGAAACGGTTGCTCGAAGAGATGCAGTTCTGCCCTAACTGTGGAATGACGCTTGTACCCACTAAGAAGGAAGGCAAGATAGTTCTCGTCTGCCCGAAATGCAGCTATCAGACAACGAAGCCTGCAAGAGAGATCTCAAAGATAAAGCATGAGAAGGAGAAGATAGTGGTCATAGGTCGGCAGGAACAGAAGATAAGGACCTTGCCCAAGACCTCAGCCGTCTGCCCGAAGTGCGGCCATCCAGAGGCGTTCTTCTGGCTGGTACAGACCCGGGGGGCTGATGAGTCATCAACCCAATTCTTCAGGTGTACCCGCTGCTCAACAACATGGCGTGAGACATCCTAGCCAGACCAAAACGTAAAGAATACGTTCCAGTAAGACAGGTAGAGTCAACGTGGGAGATGCATGTTCAGAGCAGTAGTCCAGGACTCCAAAATATGGAGGAACCTGTTGACCGCGATCTCGACATTGATCGAGGAGGCTGACTTCAACACCACGAGTGAAGGCATGAAACTGAGATCTATGGATCCGTCCCATGTCGCGATGGTGGACTTCGAGTGGCCTAGAGGAGCCTTCGAGGAGTATGAATGTGATAAGCCGACAGACATAAGGCTGAACCTCACCGCGATGCTCAAGCTCCTCAGAAGGAGCAAGAGTGGAGAGAGCCTAGAGATAGCATACGACGAAGAGAACAAGAGGGTGAACCTCACAGTAAAAGGGAAGATACTGAAAAGATTCACGATGCCGACACTTGAACCTGTGGAGGAGGAGGTCCCAACCCCGAAGCTCTCCTTCAACGCTAAAGCCAAGATGATGTCTGAGACGCTGAAGGAGATAATCGAGGACAGCGAGACTGTAAGTGATAATATCAGGTTTGAGGCTGACCAGGAGAGGCTCCTCGTCAAGGCAAGCTCAGAGCTGAGCAACGTCAACATGGAGCTAGCGAAGAGTGACGGTGCGCTGCTCGAACTTGAAGTTAAGGAGGCGTCTGCAGCAACGTTCAACCTTAACTATCTCGGTGCCATGGTAAAGGCTGGCTCCGCAACCTCAGAGGTGGCCTCGATAGAGTTCTCAACCAACATGCCCATGAAGCTTGAGTTCGAGATGCTGGAGCATGGGAAGCTCATGTACTACCTGGCTCCACGGATAGAGGCAGAGTAAGAGGACTAGATGATCTCAGAAAGGGACAAGGCACTATACCCATTCACGGTTGAGGCTGCTGAATTCGTCAAGAACCTCGAAATAAGGCTGGAGGACCTGACGACAGAACCCTACTCAGCAATTCTGAAGAGGGCTGAAGAGAGGATAAGGCAGGGACTCCTGAACCCCTCTGAACTCTCGCCTCAGGAACAGGATCCGAACATAGAGGTCCCTTCATTCCCCACAGCCATCATGTTGATGGCCTACGTTGAGAGTGAGGCTGCAAAGAGGAGGTACGCGGTCGCTGAATCCAAGAGCTTCTCCAAGAGGTTGAGGGAGGAACCTCCCGAGAAGATCATGAGTATAGCCAAGGGAACCTTCGCATGGAGGATCCAGCAGCTCGATGGGAGTGAGGGGCAGCTAGGCGAGTTTCTCCTCCACTTCAAGGAGTACCTGACTAATACCAGGGGCATGAATGAACTCAAGTGGAAACTCGCTAACCGCGCTGTCAGGGGCGGCTACGTCCAACTGACAAAGGACGAGGCGACGAGGCTGATCGAGGAGGAGATCCAGA
>JAGTQV010000035.1:0-3617 GCA_018397035.1 Candidatus Bathyarchaeota archaeon
TAGGTACGCTACAGCGTCTCTCCTAAAGCTTGAGGTGGTAGAGGACCGCATCATCTTTTCCATAGTAGCCTTTTATTCTGCCGGACAACTTGAACCCTGCCTTCTCATACAGTGATCTTGCAGCGACGTTGCTTTCTCGGACTTCCAAGAAGACTTCCTTGACTTCCTTGAGTCTAAGTCTCTCAATCAGCGCATCCAGAAGCCCCGAGCCTATCCGCTTCCTTCTGCAATCATCTCTTACAGCAATCGACAGGATGTGAGCCTTGTTTCTGTATGTCTCCGCAACAATGTATCCTAGAACTCGACTCTCCTTCTCCGATATGAGAAAAGTCTCCGGATATTTTTCTGCTAGCTGCTCGAAGTAGTCGGCGGAGAAAGGTTCTGAGAAGCTTGAATTTTCGATCTCGCAGACCTGACCCAAGTGTTGTGGCTTAAACCTGGTGATACTGGCCAAGAACTCTCTCCGCCTCAGCTGGATTCAGAGCACCTGCATGAGTCTGCACCGGTAGACTCTACCAAACTAAACAATGCTTAAATAGAAATCCTAGGATTCTCAGCATGCAAAACTGTAGGGTGGAGCGGCCTGTCTGAGAAGAAGCCGGAACGGTGGGGTATCGCAAACGTATACTCCTCATTCAATAATACGCTGGTCCATATAACCGACCTCAGCGGGGCTGAGACCGTAGCTCTGAGTTCAGGGGGCAGGCATGTCAAGGCCGCCCGGCTTCAAGGATCACCATATGCGGCTATGCGTGCCGCAGCTGTCGCAGCCCAGGAGGCCAAGGATAGAGGGATCTCAGCTATACATATCAGGGTGAGGGCGCCTGGAGGACATGGTGCGAGGACACCTGGGCCTGGAGCTCAGGCCGCGATAAGGAGTTTGGCACGAGCTGGTTTCCGGATTGGCAGAATAGAGGATGTGACGCCGGTGCCCCATGACGGTACACGCCGCCCCGGCGGCCGGAGAGGCAGAAGGGTCTAGATCGCTGCGCCTTCAAACTCCAGCTTAGTTCTGCATTACTGTGAGAGCAGAGGCCATGGTGAAACTGGCTCAACATGCCTGAGATCAGGTATTCACGCAGATGGGTTGTACGAGGGCTGATGAGGCTGACTGTGCAGTGTAGATTTCTGGGAGGAGTCTTCTAGGCTACAGAATCAGGCGTGTGAGAAGAATCGTTCGCTCTGGATCTCGTTTAGATTATGGAGATGTACTCTTCAGGAAGTTGAGTTAGGCCGCCAAGTTGCGGGTCGTAGGTGAATATTCCGAACTGGTTCACTGATGTGTCTACTATGAGCGCGATTACATGGTTTGAGAACTGTTGCAGCTTTGCATGTGTCTCAATATCTATCGGTGACATGAATACTCCGCTGCCCAGGTGGGAGTGGTACCAGCCAACTATTCTGCCTGATATTCTGTTGTTTATGATGTCGTCGGCGACTTCAGCCAAGATTTCTGGAGAGAGGACTGAGAGTGATCGGCTTGCGCTGGAGGTTCCGTTGATAGCGTCGGTGACCATCAACTGACCATTGGTAAGCTCTCCTATCAGCAGACCTATCTGTTCATAAGGGACACTCATCTCTGCTCTTATCTTCTGCAGCGCGTAGTTGCTGATGGCTACGGGGATCATGGCTTCGGCCTCCATACAGATGAACCTGACTGTTTGCCAGGTCCTGTCATACTCACCTACACTGGGGAAATAAGCTTTGGTCTCCTTCTCAGGAGATCGATGATCCTCTTTGCCTGAGGATCCTTTACTCTTCTAGCTGCGGAAGTGATGAACTGCTTAAGCCTCTCCGGTTCATGAGTCTGAGATGCATACTCGAGCGCTTGAATCGCCATCTCAAGTTTGTCTGCGCTTTTCGCCAGCCTCGCCTCCCTGGATCTTAGGGACTGCGCCTCTATCCATATTCTGGCATAAAGCTCTTTGAGGTGTTTGGGGAGCGGTTCGAGTAGTTGCTGCAGGGCAGTCTCCTCACGTCTTCTAGAGTCTGCGAGGCCGCTTCTTCTCTTACGGCTCGGTGTAAGGTCTCCTGTGATCGTCTCTGGGAGATCATCCAGGAGACACATCCTGAGAACCTTCTCGGTATCTAGCATCTGAAGATCGCTCAGAACCATCGAGATGACCGCTGCCCTATACATGTGCTCCGCTATGGATTCAGGTGACTTGATCTTTGCTTTCTCTCTCCATCCAGTACGAATGACCCTCTTCGTTCCGCCAACTCTATTAGCGAATCGCAGTATAGCCTCTTCAATAGTCCGCATGTCTTCTTCGATCTCACCGAAGTCTCGTCTCGAATATTGCTCCCTTCACAGCTCTCCCCCAGAGCGATGGAAGGTCTAGGATGCTCTGTATCTTAGTATAGCAGCTATCCCGCAGAATGACTCTTTAAGCATCACACCCTCATCAGTGTCGGTAGATATCACCTCTACCTTTGCTCCTGCTCTCTCAGCCTCATCGACCAGCTCATCCAGGAGATCCCTGCTTTCTTCGACGGTGAGGCTCTGGTTAAGACACTTCTGGCACTGAGTCTGTGAAGTCTCCCTATCAAACTTGGCATTGTCCCGTGGATCGATGAGTCTATCTTCCGTGTAGCCGCAGTTCTTACATCTGATCCTTACATGGGCTAGGTTAAGTCTCTCGGTGAGGAGTAATGTGTCTACGAGGCCGTCCTTAAGGTATCTTCTCACCTCGTTCTCTCCGTAGGCGGCTAGGCCTGTCTCATGACCGACTTCGTACAGAAATCTCTGAACGAGCCTCTTCTCTTCTGCATAGCGGACTCCGCGGAGTATCTCACCGCTCTTCTCGACGATCTCCTTTACACCGTTTCTGCCCACGTATGATGTATCGATCGTTGCAATGATCTTGTTCTTGAGCATGTAGTTCAGATATTCTCCCTGCTCGAACTCATTCTTCGTCGGGCCCGGCCCACCTATTATGATCCCTTTGAGGTCCGGGATCTCTCCGAGGATACTGTTAGCGTGGCCTCCTACTCTTTTGAAGTAGTCGTTGATAGCGGCCTCACGTATTCTCTCAAATCTGCGGGCTGACTGTCCTCCTGCCCTGTGTTTGCCTGGGACGCCTGAGGTCAGCTCCTTCAAGACTTCCATTCGTCTTCCTTGAAGCATTGCGATCGCAGCCTCATTATTGTCGATAACGATCACGCCGAAGCTCTCTCTCTCACGGAGTATCTCCATGAGCGGTTCAATGTGAAACCTATTATCACACCGGTAGAAGTACACGTTTATGGCTTTGGGTGGGACGAGAACGTAGGTCTCCATCCGCTCCGATCCTAGTCCATTCTGAGGGATTGCACCGCAGAAAATGACGAGTCCTGTCTCAGGAGGTCTCTTGAAAAGCTTGAGCCTCTGGATCGTTCTCTCGATAGCGTCTTGAACGTTCTTTCTGGTGGTTCTAGACTTTATGTTTGAGGCTGTTCCATGCTCCTCTCTGAGATTTGCCATAACCTCATGTATCTGCCTCTCTGGGGGGATGTAGAGGGAGATCAGTTCTGTCCCTCTACCTTCCTTCGAGGCCAATGTCTCAAGCGTCCTCTTGAGCCTGTGACGTGAGACAGACTCGGATGATTCCACTATTCTCCTCCTGGGAGCGATGTAG
>JAGTQV010000035.1:3627-14997 GCA_018397035.1 Candidatus Bathyarchaeota archaeon
GCTTTATATTAATCGATCCGTTTTCTCAACGCTTCCATGGATCTGGTTAACATGTCTGGAGGGTGTGTATACGCCGCTTTGCTGCGTCTCTGTTCCGTCAATTCACCAAGCTCTTCTAGGCTATTTAAGCAAACTGAAGCTTCTAGAGGGTGAGTGGAACGGCTCGGAGAATCCGGTTTCCCGCTGCCGTGTGGCGTAGCTCTTCAAGGTGTTGAGGGACGGCACGTTACTGGAACTCTTCAGCTACAAGTCTGGAGGAGAGGATAGTTGGCAGAGAGCTTTCCCTAATCCTCATTCTGACGTTCACCTTCTTTACAGGTTATAACGTGCTCATCCCAGTTCTTCCACTCTACATCACTTCACTCGGAGCCTCCAGGCTGGAGCTAGGCCTCATAATGGCTACACTTCCAGCCACAAGCATAATCGCTAGGCTACCGTTCAGCGTACTCTCAAGTCGTGTAGGTAGATGGCCGATCGCGATCTCGGCTCTCCTCCTGCAGCTGTTGGCGTATCTCCTCTTCTACATCGCTCCCTCAAACGTCTGGCTTTACCCTGTCTCTGCACTGTACGGTCTTGCAGTCTCCTCCTTCGGCCCCTGCGCCATCGCTATAGCTCTAGACTCGGCGCCTTTCGGAAAGAAGGGGATCGTGATGGGTCGATTCTACGCTGCTATAGGGGCGGCGATGATATTGGGTCCTCTCTTGACAAGCCTCCTGACATTCTGTTTGGAGTACTCGTCTGTATTTCTATTCGCCTCGGCCCTTCCTGCGGTTGGTCTGTCGACGTTTCTTCTCTTGGGCGGGTTAACGTTGTTAAGGAGAGCGTCATTGACGAGTCTGGTCGCTGACAGAGAAGGCGGTTCGCCATTAACTTCACTGAGACGTATACTCTCGCAGAGGAACATAGCTATACTCTCAGCCTCAAGTGTCACTTTCTTCATCGCCCTAGGTGCATTCGAGACTATGTTTCCAGTCTATGCGAAGGATGACCTGCAACTTAGAAGCTTCCAGGTTAGTCTGCTCTTTGCTGCGAGAGGTATCCCAAACGCTGTTTCTAGGATTCCTTCAGGAGCATGGTCGGACAAGGTTGGCCGCCGGCTGCCTCTGATATTCTCCTACTCACTGACCTGCTTGGCGCTGTTTCTGATATCGATGGTGGACGACGTCTTAATTCTGATGCTTCTGCTAGGTCTGTATGGCTTAGCTTGGGGTGCCAGAACCGCGCCCTCGGCAGCGCTCTACAGTGATAATGTCTCCCCCGTCGACACCGGTATGGTCTCGACACTGATCTGGTTGACATCGGACATCGCTATGGCGATCGGCTCCAGTCTGGCTGGAGCCCTAAGTCTGATCCTGCCCACCCCCATGATACTGAGGGTGGCCGCCATCCTTGTCCTGCCGGGGCTGCTTGGAATAATGATGATACATGAAGCCGAGGCTGAGAGGCTCCATCCCAAAATCCATCCCAAAACTGGGAGCCGAGTGTGAGTCTGTCTTAAATAAGTGGGGAATCGATCCTTCACTCGTTCAAGGTTAGGGAGATGAGGTTAGTCATCAAGGCAGGGGGCTGCCTCTTCCCATCTGGACTTGATACCGATAGGATCAGAGAGTTCGCCTCCGTCCTGAAGAGGCTCCGTAGAGACGGCCACAGCCTGATCATTGTGGCTGGTGGAGGAGCAGGTTCAAGAACATATATTAAGGCAGCGAGGGAGCTTGGCTGCGGTGAGTCCTTCTGTGATGAAGTCGGGATCCAGTTCACCAGACTTAATGCTCTTCTACTCATCTCTGCTCTGGGCGAGGATGCTTACCCTGTGGTGCCTGAGAGCGTCAAGGAGCTCAAGGACTACTGCCAGTCAGGCAGGATAGTGGTGATGGGGGGGCTTCAACCCGGCCAATCAACTAATGCTGTCGCCGCTGTTGCGGCAGAGGTCTACGGCGCCCACATGCTCATCAACGCGACGGACGTCGACGGTGTCTATACTAGTGACCCGAAGACTCACCCTGATGCTGAGAGGCTTACGGAGGTCTCTGTGAAGCGGCTGCTTGAGATTGTGGTGGAGGAGGAAGCGTCTGCAGGCGGTTACAAGCTGCTCGACCCCCCTTCGGTCAAGATAATTGCGCGTTCAAGAATTCCCACGATAATCCTGAACGCAGAGGATTCTGAGAATATAATCCGCGCCGTGGAAGGGGATAGGGTAGGTACAAGAGTGACCTTCTAGTCTAGGTCTCGGTGAGTCCTATTGGTTAGGCTTGCGGATATCTTTCAGTCGAAGGCGACCGTGAAGCTTTTGGAGTATATGCTTGAGAACCGTGGTAAGATATTCAATCAGTCCCTGCTTGCAAGTATCCTAGGCCTCTCGCCATCCACCGTCGCGAGGGTCATCGAGCCTCTCATAAAGGAGCAGATAATCCTGTTTGAGAGATTTGACCAAGGGATGAAGTTGATCAGTCTTAATGAGATGTCTGAACGGACCAAGAGACTGATCGAGTTCCACGAGAAGATCAAGCAGCTGTAGTACTGCCTTCTCACTCAACCCGATCCTTCTCTACGGCGCCCTGCCTCTCAGCGATCCTCCTGAACTCGTCAGCGAGGGATTCACAGATCAGGGAGCAGACACGCCACTGCCGCATCGTATAACTTATCCTCAACTGCTCCATCGCCTCTGTGATCTTGTCCTCTTGGTCAGGATCCACTGCGATTCACCTTAACCGAACCTTGATACGCAATACTTTAGGTATAAAAGCCGATTCCTAGAGATCTGGAGAAGGAACAGAACCGACTCTAGGATCCGTTTGGCCTTTGAAGATTCTTCATGAGGACCTGAGACATCAGACACTCAAGGTAGCTGTCAACAACTTGGACGATCTCTGGACACTCTACAATGTGATCGAGAAGAGCGACTTGGTCATCTCAAAGACTACACGGGAGGTGAAGATGGAAGGTGTAGGCAGACCCTCCAGCAGGCGTGTGCCAGCTACACTCGGTATCAAGGTTGAGAAAGTCTACTTCGACAAGGACCTCGTCAGGCTGAGGATCCATGGGATCGTAGTCGATGCCCCTGATAACCTGAGCGTCCTCGGTTCACATCATACGATCAGCCTCTCAGAAGGGGGTGTGGTGGAGATAATCAAGCAATGCTGGACGCAGCATGAGATCGCAAGCATCAGGAAGGCTGTTACAGCCGAGCCTCCTGTGATAATCGCGGCGATAGACAATGATGATTTCGCGGTTGGCGTCTTTAGGCCTCTCGGTGTAGAGCTGAAGGTTGAACTGAAGTCAAAGATCCCAGGCAAGCGCGACTCGGAGAAACGAGATCAAGCCGTCACAAAGTACCTCTCAGAGGCCTCAGAAGCCCTGGCCAAGGTCAAGGAGAGCGTGCAAGGCCGCATCGTGATAGTCGGGCCAGCCTTCACCAAAGAGCACCTGGCAGGTTACTTGAAGAGCAATCATCCAGACCTGGCAAGGGACCTCGTTGCGGTTAGAAGCGTCAGCACTGGTGGAGCCGCGGGTGTCTATGAGGCGATAAGGGTCGGCCTCATCAGTAAGGTTCTGCGTGATGCCCGGACTATGCAGGAGCTGGAATTGGTTGAGGATCTGCTTGCTAGACTAGGCGTCTCCACAGGCGATGTGTCCTACGGCATCGATCAAGTCTCAGAGGACGCCGCCTCGGGGGCTATCGAGACTATTCTGGTTTGCGACGAGACTCTGAGAGGCTCTGAGGAGGAGCAGAGGCGTAGGCTTGAAGAGGTGCTCAGGCTTGTCGAGGCCAAAGGAGGAAAGGTTATCGTTGTCAGTGCTGGGCATGAGGGTGGCAGGAAGCTCAAGTCCCTAAGCGGGGTAGCTGCGCTACTGCGATATGCCAGGCACCGAGGAGCCTATACAGCCCCTTGAAGTGATTCAATCCTTTAAGAGCAGCAGCCTCTGACCTCCTCAATCCTTGAAGGTTTAGAGTCTTCAACTTCGATGGGGTTCCAGTAGGTAGAAAGACATCTTTGCCTGACTTAGGGGGTTAAGGTTGACGATGAGAGTTGAAAGAGACAAGATTCCAAGCGACTCTCCTCTGTCTACATGTCGTCTTGCTGGGATAGTCAAACTGCTCATGCATAACGGAGAGACCTTGCACATCTTGAGACATGTAGACTTGATTATGAAGGTGGAGAGTAGGAAATGGACTACTGAACCTGTCAAGAGTGCATGAGAGTTGCGTTCTCAAAACGAGAAAGGCCGTATACGAGTCCTCAGCGGTCAGCAGGTGACTGCTTGAACGGGCTCTCCGCAACCTTAATAGAAGACGCGTCAAGCAGATGCTAGGAGTCTGAGAGCATCCTGTAGAATTGAGTCTGCAGCTTTGGAATTCCATGGTTATGGTGGAATATCCTGCCTGACACCATCCTCTCCATCCTGATCTATGCGGCTGCGTGGGCCCTGCTCTACATACTGTCGAGGGCCTTCCTATGGGAGAGGAGAGGGGTCACTGTTGAACCTTTCTTCATCATGTTGAAGACGTCATACCTGAATCAGAGGCTGAACTTCATATCGAGAAAGAGGGAACACCTCTGGAGAAACGTATGGAATATCGGTGTGATCCTAGCCTTCGGCCAGATGGCGTTCGTCATCTACTTTCTATCCAGCAACCTGCTTGAGCTGGCCTACAGGACTCCACAGGCAACAGGTATGATAGTCCTCCTACCCGGTGTAACCGTCAGTTTTGAGACGCTACCTTACATCATCGCAGCTCTGACGCTGGTTCTCCTAACACATGAATTCGCCCACGCGATCGCAAGCCTGACAGACGGTATACCAGTCAAGTCCTCTGGATTGTTCTTCGCTCTAGTCTTTCCAGGAGCTTTCGTCGAGCTTGACGAGGAGAAGCTTGAGACTTCGACTCTGCCCACGAAACTCAGGGTCTTCGCGTCAGGATCCTCAGCTAATATTGCGGCTTGGCTGCTGGTCTCACTGCTTTTGGTGAACTTCTCCACAAGCATCAGTTTTGCATACCAGGAATCTTCAGGGATACTTGTCTCAGGGATTGTTGATGCGGATTCCACAAGATCAGGGCTGAGGAGGTGGGATGTAATCTATGCTATCGACGGCCACCCGATCGATGGTGTTGATGAACTGTCAAAGTATATGAGTGGACTGAGAGCCGGGACAGTCGTATCTGTGAAGACGGATAGGGGGGTGGTGAATGTTGAGACCAAGCCGCACCCTCAGAACTCTTCCAGAGCTCTGCTCGGCATATACCCATTCAAGTACTACAAGCCCGCCTTAAGTCTTCTACCGAAGGAACTCCCATATCATATGTACTGGACCGAGTACTGGTCCTCTGCACTCCTGCTCTGGATAGCGATCTTCAACATGCTGCCCATGTACCCTCTTGACGGAGGCAAGATAGTCGACTCACTCGTCAGTTCAAGATCAAAGTCGGCTGCCAGAATAGTCAAGATCGGCTTAAGCTCAGTCTTCATAGGCATCGTCGGCTTGAATATGGCCTTGTCAATCTTCAATTTCGGCTTCATAAGGATCTAGGTTGAGCCTCATGCGATGCAGCTTCTGCAGTTCTACAGCATTCTACCTCAGGAGGCATGAAGGAGTCAGGCTCTGCAGGAGATGCTTCAGGAGGAGTATAGAGGGCAAGGTTAGAGCCACAATCTCAAAGTACAAGATGTTCAGGCCTAGAGACCACATAGCCGTAGCTGTGTCAGGAGGCAAGGACAGCCTCACACTACTGTCGATCCTGAGCAAGCTCAAGTCGAGGTTCCCAATGTCCAAGATCACCGCTGTGACTATAGACGAAGGGATCGAGAGCTACCGGGAAGAGGCAGTCTCCCTCGCCAGGGATCTCGCCGGATCCCTGCAGGTAGAGCATGAGGTCTTCTCATTCAAGGATCTCTTCCACACCTCACTCGACGAGATAGTCAAAAGACAGGGTAAACTGACACCGTGCTCCTACTGCGGTGTCCTACGCAGGAGGGCCTTGGAGAAGGCAGCGAGAATCCTCGGCGCTGACAGGGTCGCCACCGGACATAATCTTGATGATGAGGTCCAGACCGCACTGCTGAATATCCTTCACGGCGGGGTTGAACGGCTGATAAGGAGCAGCCCTGTCCTAGCTGATCAAGAGCGGAGGTTCATTCCTAGGGTCAAACCCTTATGCGAGATCTATGAGAGTGAGGTTGCACTCTACGCGTATGTCACAGGTCTGGAGTTCCAGCAGACCCCCTGCCCCTACCGTAGCAGGGCTCTACGAGGGGAGATCAGAGATATCCTGAACGAGTTGGAGCAGAAGCATCCTGGACTGAAGTACACAGCCTACTCATCGAAGGCGATGCTGAGCAGCCTACTCAGCATCCGGAAGGCTGAGCTCCACCCCTGCAGAGTATGCGGCGAATCAACAGGCAACGACATTTGTGAGGCCTGCAGGATCCTTAAGGAGAACAGTGAGATCGAGTGCCTCCTGCGGGAAGCTTAATTTGGGGCAGAGGCAGGTTGATAGTTGGCGGTGGTAGGGGATCGGGGAGCTAGCCGTTCCCTGTAGCCCGAAATCGGCTATACGCGGGGATCCGTCAACTTGGAGGCGAGGTGTTGCTGACCGACTGCAGGGCCCGGTTGCTGACGATGAGGCTCTGACCTGCTGGGCTGACGGAGGAGAGGGTGCTTCTGAAGGGAGGTCTCCCATCTCCTTGCCGCCGAACCTGATGAGGCTCGGAAGAGAGCAATCGTAAGGTGGACGGTTTGGCGCTGGCAGGAGAAACAGGGTCTAGGATGCTGCTGGGATTCCGCTGTTGTGAGGTGCACCAATCCTCCTGGGATGCTACCACCGCCTCGCCTGAAACGCAAGGTCGACCCATCTAAAGCCTTATTATCGGGTCTCCAGGTCTTGGATAGAGGCTCAGCAAGGTTCGGTGCGTCAGCGATTTGAGTAAGGAAGAGAAGGCACGTCCAGACTTCAGAATGTTCGGTAAGTGGAGCTTCGAGGGGGTGGAGGTCAAGGATCCTGGGCTCAGACGTTACATCGGTCTGAAGCATACTGAGATCCCCCATAGCGGGGGCAGGCATGAACACCAGAGATTCATGAAGTCTAACGTCAACATCGTTGAGCGACTCGTCAACAACATGATGCGTCATGGGAGGGTTGGGGGGAAGAAGGCTAAGGCTATCGGAATAGTTAGGAACGCCTTCGAGATAATCAATCTCAGAACAGGGAGGAACCCGATAGAGGTTCTCGTCGACGCTGTCGCGAATGCGTCACCATGCGAGGACATAACTAGGGTCGCCTACGGCGGTGTAGTCTACCCAGTATCTGTGGATATCGCGCCTCAACGCAGGGTTGATCTGGCTCTCCGACACTTGACTGACGGTGCGAGGGAGGTTGCTTACAGCAACCCCAAGACTGTAGACGAGGCTCTAGCAGACGAGATAATCTATGCAGCGTCAAGGGATAGCAAGAGCTTCGCAATCAGGAAGCGGGACGAGATGGAGAGAGTCGCGTTGGCATCTCGCTAGAGTCTAATCCTTAAATATTTGCTGTCCACCTAGAAATACGAACCGGTAAGAGTAGAGGAATAATCTTGAGTGCAAAGCCCCATCTTAACCTGATAGTCATCGGTCACGTAGACCATGGGAAGAGCACCATGACTGGAAACCTGCTCTACCAGACAGGCTACATAGACAAGAAGAAGATCGAGGAGTACGCGAAGGAGTCTGAGAAGACAGGGGCTGGGGATACCTTCAAGTTCGCTTGGGTTCTCGACAGTCTCAAAGAGGAGCGTGAGCGAGGGGTCACCATAGACCTGAGCTTCCAGAAGTTCGAGACCCCAAAGATCTTCTACACGATAATCGATGCACCTGGGCATCGAGACTTTATCAAGAACATGATAACAGGCACAAGCCAGGCTGACTGCGCCATACTCACCATCTCTGCGAGGAAGGGTGAGTTCGAGGTTGGAGTCGGCCCCGGCGGCCAGGCGAGGGAGCATGCATACCTCGCAAGGACCCTGGGGGTGAACCAGCTGGCAGTGGCCATAACCAAGATGGACGACGCCACAGTCGAATGGTCCCAGACTCGTTATGAGGAGTGTAAGAAGGAGGTGGAGGCCTTACTGAAGGTTGTAGGCTACGACACCTCCAAGATAAGCTTCATTCCTGTCTCAGGATGGACAGGAGACAACCTCAGCAAGCCAAGCGAGAAGATGCCCTGGTATAAGGGTCCTACGCTTCTGCAGGTCCTAGACTCCTTCACTCAGCCGCCTAAGCCTATCGATAAGCCGCTGCGGGTCCCGATACAGGACGTATACTCCATAACAGGGGTCGGCACCGTCCCTGTGGGGAGGGTTGAGACCGGCATCCTGAAGGAAGGTGACAAGGTCGTCTTCATGCCTGGAAACGTCTCTGGGGAGTGTAAGTCGATAGAGACCCACCACACAAGGATCACCCAGGCTGAGCCAGGGGACAACATAGGATTCAACATAAGGGGTGTTGAGAAGGGTGCTATCCATCGTGGTGACGTTATGGGCCACCCAGATAACCCGCCCACGGTAGCTAAGGAGTTTATCGGTCAGATAATAATAATCTCGCACCCGACAGCCATAGCCCAGGGCTACACTCCTGTACTCCACGCTCACACAGCAACTATGGCGGCAACCTTCACTGAGCTGATCGCGAAGATCGACCCGAGGACAGGGCAGACTATTCAGGAGAAGCCTGACTTCCTGAAGACTGGTGACGGTGCACTGGTGAGGTTGAGGCCCCTCAGCCCAATGGTCATAGAGCCGTACAGCCAGATCCCGCAGCTTGGAAGGTTTGCTGTGAGGGATATGGGCTCGACGATAGGGGTTGGGGTCGTCAAGGAAGTTACAGAGAAAGGCTAGCCTGAGGGCGTCCAGCACCCACCTAAACCTTTTTAACATCTCCTCTGTTCCTACTGTTGCCCTGTCGCAGGACAGGTTGGGACAGAGACTACAATGCCTGGTAGAGCTCGAATCCGACTCTCAAGCACTGAGCCGGAGCATCTCACATCGATCTGTGATGAGATACAGAAGATAGCGGAGCGGACCGCGGTTAAGCTGCGCGGCCCCATACCATTACCGACGAAGAGGCTTGTCGTCCCAACGAGAAAGACGCCTTGCGGCCAGGGGACTCACACATGGGACAAGTGGGAGATGCGGATCCATAAGCGCCTGATCGATGTCGATCCTAATGAGAGATTTATGAAGAGGCTCATGAGGATCCGGACACCTGAAGACGTCTTTGTTGAGATAGAACTCCTGTGACACAGGATCCCGTGCGCTAACCGCCTCTGTGAGTATACATCGGCGGATGTGCACTGCTCTTAGGTGATGATATCCCAGGACCATACGGTAGAATCGCCACTTACTAATCCAGCCCTTCCGCTGACATGTTCAGTAGCCAGTTCATGCTGCCAAACACTTGGAAAACTTTAAGGTCGATCTCATAAGATCGGTGTTTTGCTGGCGGGGGTAGCAGAGCCAGGTCAAATGCGCGGGACGCATGATGAATATGCGCGTGAGACTCAAGACCTACCCTGAAGGACGGGTGATCCCGTGGGGTAGCCCTACGTGGGTTCGAATCCCACCCCCCGCACCATGTTTTTCTAGGCAGCACGTACTGGGGAACAGGTTTGTGTTTCAAGACACTCTGCCTGAGAGGGCGTGATGCAACGTAACATTGCTGCTGACTGCCCCGGCATAAGCTACGCTGACGCATCTATCTTTTATCTATGATGTCTGAAGGTAGACTATTCATAGTGGGTGCACCTTTGTCTTGGATGTCAGGGAGCTGTCCTGTGAGGATGATATGTCAATCATGCGGTGTGTCAGTCACCTCAACCCATAATAGACCACGGATCGAGCATGGGATCCTGCTCTGTATTCTGGTAATCGATATGGTTGCTATCGGTGGACTGTTTTTCTGCCTTTCCCAAGTTCAAGTGTCTACGACGGTCGAAACCTCTTCACCCACCCCAACTTCCAAACTTCCTGTCCAGTCACCACAGTCCCCAACTCCAACATTCAGCCCGGCGGCAACTCCCACCTCGACTCAGCCTGCTGCTGGATCTGAAAGGAACGGTATTCAGTACATCTTGGAGTCCTACTACAATGCCCTCAATAGACACTCAGTAGATGATGCGATGGGCCACTTCACAGATGAGGTTGAGATACTGATCAACCATGGCAGAGACTACTCTTACAAGGGTCCAAGGGAAGGGGTGAGGCAGTACCTTGTGATCGCTTTCACTCTGGCGCCGGATGCCGAGATAACTGAAGTAGAATTCGCCGGTCTTGAAGTGGACGAGAACAAAGCGAGAGCTCAAGTCAACTATTTAGTCTCATCCAAATCGCACAATCTCTCAAGAACAGTCACTGAACAGGTTGAGTTGGTTAAGCAGAATAGTTCATGGAAGATCTTCAAGACAGACATCACGTATTGATCCTAAAGTAAGTCTGGAAAGGACCGAGTGTAGATCTATGTCTGAAGCCTTGCAAGATGTTCAAGATGAAGCGAGTATTACAATATACGATTTTTCTGAGCATTGCTTGGTCGATGAGTTATGCGCAACTCTTTTGACGATCTCGATATGACCGCATTTGTTGTCTTCGCCATTCTTCTATCTTCACTTACAACGCGAGCCTTAATGATCTACAGGAGAACCTTCAAGTTTGAGCCCCTCATTCAAAACCCTGCGATTCTTCTCGTATCGGTCCTGGCCACAGTCATTGTGACGCTCGTTTCGAGCAGGGCCTACAGGATCACTGTCACAGCCGGTCTAATCCTCTTCTTCGGAGTCTACTCGAGGGCTATCTACGTCTTCGATCCTGCCACATGGTCTGATGTTCTCCCCGTCACAGAGGAGGCGGTTCAAGTCGTCCTCTCAGGTGGAAACATATACACCCATACGTACAGATCCTCAGTATCGCCTGGTCAACCATTCAAGTACGGGCCTTTTGAACCCATATTCTATGTGCCGTTCTATCTCGCCTTCGGAGATCTGAGGATCGTAGAGCTCATCAGTTCGACGCTTATCATGATCCTTATCCTTATTCTGGGCATATTCGTCAGCTACGAGAAGACCTTGATCCCCTTGGCCATATTCTCCAGCTGGGGTCTGAACATCACTTCGACCGGTGCAGGGGTTAATGACGATACCGCAGGTATGCTGGCGTTCCTACCTATCTTCCTGCTGATCTATGCGAAGAGGAATAGAAGCGTTCTCCTAGGCGTCACAAGCTCCGTATTCCTTGGGCTCTCGATATGTTTCAAACTGTTTCCGGCTCTACTCGCACCGTTTATGATCTTCCTACTCTTCAATCTCAAAGAGGAGATCCCTGTTAACTGGAAGCTATACCTCGC
>JAGTQV010000036.1:0-14683 GCA_018397035.1 Candidatus Bathyarchaeota archaeon
GATCGGGCCGGCGATTTAAATGATGGATAGCGTGTTACGGAGAAGACGTTGGATTATTTATAGGAGACTTGAGGGCTGGAAGATCGTTGACATAGCTGAGACTCTAGGGGTGAGTGTGAAGACTGTTGACCGGTGGTGTCGTATCCACAGGAAGCATGGGTGGGAGGGCCTGGCGGTAAATTCCCATGACCCACACATCACCCACAGGACATCTCAAGCTTAGAAGAAGTGTTGGGGACCATGCAAGATAGAAGGCTACCTCAAGAACCATAAGGGTCAAGTCTCCGCAAGAGTCGACCACATAACCATCCATAAGATCCAAAACGAGTACTGGTTGAATAACCCTCTCAGCAGACCTAGAAAGGCCTGGGGCAAGCATAGATTCGAGCGTTTATGTAGCAACAACCTATGGCAAGCCGACTTCAAGACGACTGAAGAAGACAAATGGCTGATCTCATACCTAGAAGATCATAGCCGCTTAATCCCAAGCTCAAGAATCCACCATGACCCAACAGCTGAATACGCCATTAAACTCTTGGATGCATCCATGAAAAGATATGGAAAAGGCCGGTCCTGACAGATAGGGGGACCCAGTTCTACCCCGCAAGAGGAGAAGGGCCATCCGCCTTCACAGAATTCTACAGTGGAAAAGGAATTCAACACACCGTTGCAAGCGTAAGAAGGCCCTCAACAATAGGCAAAATCAAGGACTTCAATGAAAACCACAAATACGAAGCTTGGATGTTCCAGAATGATCAACAATTCGTGAATTACTGGGACTACGAGAGGCCACACCAAGGAAGAAGCTATCTGCACAGAGCTAGAAATGGACACATCACAGTGGATAGAACGGAGCCGTTTAGCACGAACTGTAGATCCAAAATTACCTTAGATGCACAGGAAAATAATAGCAGGTTGACGGCATATTAGCCGCGGCAGGTGCCACTTCAGGATGCAATGCTGAGACTTATTATCGTTCCTTCCATTTCTTCATCGGGTAGACCAGTTCAGCTGGGCTCTTCTCGTCAGGAACCCATACGACCTCCTTCTTACCGTTCTGCCACTGAACGTTAGACATTCTGTGTCCCAGTTGCCAACCTGTAACTGGGTCTATCTTGTACTTGCCGTAAAACGTAGTCATCTCGAACTGCCCTGCCGCCTGCCTCATCGCATCAGAGTTCAATGGGTATTTGCAGAGCTCCATCGCCCTCTGCAGGACCAGGCCTTGTTGGTAGCCGGTTGCTGCCGTGTAGTCAGGCAGTGTTCCATACTCTTTCCTATAGGCCTCGACGAATTCATCATGGCTCGGTCCGTAGTCATGCCGGTAGATCACGCCCGGCTCCCACTGTGTGCATGTAACGATGCCCTCAGCGTCCTTCTGGAGCGTTTCGTAGAATTTGTCGAACACAGCTCCTGTCCCAGGCCAGAACAGCTTGACGTCTAGATCTAGCTCCTTCATCTGCTTCACGAGTAGAACTGCGGCAGCGTACGCCCCAGCATTGAGGTATATGGCCGGCCTTGCATCCTTTATCCTAGTTATGATGGGCGTGAGATCAGTGGTGCCAGCTGTGCTGTACTTGTCGTAGTAGACGACGTTGAAACCTTTCTCCTTGATATATTCATAGCCATATATTCCAACGGTCCTGCTGAAGACGTCGTCCCCATGCGTCACTGCTATGTTCTTTGCTTCAGGGTCTATCGGCAGAACCTTCTCCAGTATCATGTCTGTGACAGTGTTCATGTAGCCTGGACCGTTTGTGATGACGTGAACAATGTACTTCCAATCTTTGTAAGTCGCCGGATCGAAAGAACATGTTCCGTAGACCTCGAACTTACCATATTTCTCAACTATCGGTACCGTAGCCATTCCCAGCGGCCCATAGACAGGGCCGAACAAGAAA
Source organism: Candidatus Bathyarchaeota archaeon (assembly GCA_018397035.1). Lineage (GTDB taxonomy): Archaea > Thermoproteota > Bathyarchaeia > 40CM-2-53-6 > RBG-13-38-9 > JAGTQV01. Next base: position 1,902 of record JAGTQV010000036.1, read on the forward strand.
TCAACCTTGTCCTCCGTGATCAGCTTCTCATAGAGCCGGGCAACGTTCTCCGGCTTCTGCTCATCATTGTACAGTATAAGCTCGACTTCGTACGTGTTCCCATCGCCTGCCCTTATCCCTCCAGCCTCGTTCACCAGTTTCGCCCAGAGGTCATTTCCCTTCTTCTCAGCCTGACCAAAGACTGACTCCGAGCCTGTGAGGGGTTTTGTTCCACCGATTCTAACCTTCTTCTTAATCCCCGTTGTTGGGGTGAGTGTTGTCGGCGGTGGTGCGGGCGGAGTTGGCTTGTAGTACAGGGATAACCCATATCCAGCGGCTGCAACCGCACCTGCGGCAACAGCTGCGCCAGCATACTTCAGATATTTACGGCGGCTTAATCCTCTTCCACTCAATCCCTCGAACCCCTGTGAAGGGTTTTCCCCTGTTCCTTCTTAAAAGACTTTGGAAGCACCAAAGGAAACGTTGATTTCCTCTGAAGGTTTATTTCGACGCCCGTTCTCAATGAGTCTGGCAGAGAGGGCCCCCGTGAGCAGTCTCTCGATCGTTGATGCTAAGCTGGATATGGATTTATCTCCAGTCAAGGTGAAGATCCTTCGTGGTTTGCCTGAGCTGTTCTTCAGCGACGAGAAGCTTGGGCCGTTAAGGGAGGGGGATGAACTTGAGCTCCCATACTGGGCTGCACAGGAGCTTGCTGACAGTGGGGTCGCCAAGATCCTTGGGCGTGAGCCGCTCGACATACCCACTCTTACGAAGGTACATTGGAGGGAGTGTATACCGAGCTCTAGGGAGATCCCGCAGATCGATAACGACTTCTACTGTAGGCTCCGACATCTCCTCCGAAGACTCAGAGAAGAGGCAGAGAGTGAGCCTTCCAAGAGAGAGACGCTCGTGAAGGTCGAGAGCCAATTCAAAGACATCGTAGACTGCCGCATGCGCAAGATAATGTATCTTGCTACAGCTCCGCCTCAGGTGGATGCAGTCCTTCAGAAGATGACGGTTGAGGAGAGGATGCTCTACAGCCGCCTCAGCACTATCACCCGTGAGTGGAGAATGGAGGTCTTAGCTCTGGAGGGTGAGAAGTGAGCGAGAGTCCTGAACAGCGATTCCTGAACTTCCTCAAGAGCTTCAAGGTTGCGGAGAAGGAAAAGTACCGACAGCGCATATCGCAGCTATCTGCCTCCAACACAAGGGCGTTGATAATAGACTTCGAGGACTTGATCTCTTTCGATCCACTTTTGGCGAGAGACCTGATAGAGAAGCCGGAGGAGTACCTCGAGTACTGCAACAGAGCGATCTGGGCTCAGATGAAGATTGAGGATCCGGAGTATGCGGAGAGAACGAAGACGTTCATCGCAAGGTTCCGCGGTCTACCTGAGAGGGTTTCACTGAGAGAAGTCGGTTCCGAACACCTTGGGAGGTTGATGACGGTTGAAGGCATAGTCGTCAGGGCGACCCAGGTCAAACCATACATCGTCAAAGCTGCGTTTGAATGCAGGAGGTGCGGAGTCATGGTCAGACTCGACCAGAAGGGCCTCTTCATGAGAGGCCCAGCCTCATGCACCAGACCTGGCTGCAAGAGCAGATTCTTTGACTTCAAAGAGAAAGAGTCGATATACATAAACTCCCAGGAGATCAGGCTGCAGGAAAGGCCTGAGGATCTGCCTCCAGGCCAGTTGCCTAGATCGATGGATGTCAGGCTTCTCGAGGATCTCTCGGACGCTGCACGGCCAGGAGACAGAGTATCCGTCACAGGGATAGTGAGGGCTGAGCAGGAGTATATCGGCAGAAAGGGGCGCCTCCGCACATTCAACCTCTACATGGATGCAAATCACGTGCAGGTCTCAGGGAAGGAGGTTGAGGTCATAGAGATCACTCCTGAGGAAGAACAGAAGATCCTGGAGCTGGCAAAGGATCCGTGGATACACCGCAAACTCATCATGTCCATCGCACCTTCCATCTACGGCTACGACGACATGAAGGAAGCCATACTCTATCTCCTCTTCGGAGGTGTCCCGAAGAAGCTCCCTGACGGCATAACGATACGCGGAGACTTGAACATCTTGTTAGTGGGGGACCCCGGGACGGCGAAGAGTCAACTACTCCAGTACGTTGCAAGAGTCGCTCCGAGGGGCCTCTACACCAGTGGCAGAGGATCGACTGCGGCTGGCCTGACTGCAGCAGTCGTCAGGGAGAAGACTGGAGGCATGGTTCTGGAAGCAGGCGCCCTGGTTCTAGGAGATAGAGGCGTCTGCGCGATCGATGAGATCGACAAGATGAGACCGGACGATCGCGTCGCGATCCATGAGGCGATGGAGCAGCAGACGATAAGCATCGCTAAAGGAGGGATCGTGGCAACGCTCAACGCCAGAGACTCAATAATCGCTGCTGCGAATCCAGCACTCGGCCGGTACGACCCCTACCGGAACATCAGCGAGAACATCAATCTCCCAGTGACCATACTCTCCAGGTTCGATCTCATCTTCGTGATGAGAGATGTGCCTGAGAGAGAGACCGACAGTAGAATGTCGGAACACATACTCTCCCTTCACAGGCTGAGGACTGCTCCTGAGGTAGCGCCGTTGCCACCAGACCTCCTTAGAAAATACATAAGCTACGCGAAGAAGATCGAGACGACCCTGAGTGACGAGGCCTCCAGTGAACTTAGGGATTTCTATCTGAAGATGAGGTCAGGCTCTGGTGCAGCTACTGACTCGCCTATAGCGATAACCCCAAGACAGTTAGAGGCTCTCGTCAGGCTCTGCGAGGCTAGAGCAAGAGCCTTCCTCAGGAATAAAGTTACAGTCGAGGATGCTAGGGCGATAATCAGACTCATGACCGTCTCCCTCCAAGACGTTGGGATAGACACGAGCACCGGAAGGATCGACATCGACGTAATCATGACCGGTATACCAAGGAGTCAGGCAGACAGACTCCGGGAGGTCGCCGACTTCATAGCCGAGATGGAGAAGGAAAGCGGGGTCGTCGATGAGGCGAAACTCTACGAAGCCCTCCAAGAGAAGAAGGGAATGAGTGAAGAACATGCAAAAGCCCTCGTCAACCGACTTCGCCAGCAGGGGGTGGTCTACTCCCCTGAAGACGGCAAGATAAAAAGGACCTAGTCAACGCGACCGAGAGACAACGTAACATATCAGGTACAGCGACCACTGAATCCGGAAGTCGAAGTGCGGGAGGAGAGTTGAGAGTCAGCCAGCTCAAGATCCCAGAAGAGGCGAAGCGGATCCTAGTAGAGGCCGGATACGATTCTCTCTGGCCTCCACAGCGAGAAGCGATCGAGGCTGGCGTACTTGAAGGAAAGAATCTAGTCCTGGCCAGCCCCACCGCCAGCGGGAAGACATTGATTGCAGAGCTATGTATCCTCAACAATACGTTGCGATGCATGGGTAAGGCTCTCTACCTGACCCCACTCCGCGCATTAGCAAATGAGAAGTTTGAGGAGTTTCAGAGATACAGAGACCTATCCAAGACAGACGGTAGCAGAATCAAGATCGCGACCTCAACAGGCGACTACGACAGCTCAGACGAGTGGCTTCAGAGATACGACATCATCATCTCAACAAACGAAAAGGTCGACAGCCTACTCAGACACAAGGCGAGGTGGATCAGTGAGGTGGGAACTATCGTCGCTGACGAGATACACCTACTAACCGACCAAGAGAGAGGACCAACTCTGGAGGTCACCCTGACGAAACTGATGAAGCTCAACCCCAAGTCCCAGATCCTTGCACTCAGCGCCACAGTCAAAAATGCTGAAGAAGTAGCCCATTGGATCAGGGGGGCGCCTGTAACGACCGAGTGGAGGCCGGTCCCACTCAAGGAAGGAGTATTCTCGACAGGCGAGGTGCAGTTCAAAGACGGCTCAGCCAGAAGGATCTCAGAGGAGACAGGCAGGCCTGCGCTTGACATCGCTCTGGAATCAGTCCGTAACGGCGGCCAAGCCTTGATATTCACTGAGACTAGACGGACCGCAGTGCAGTTCGGAAAGAAGTCATCTGAAGCCCTCCACGGAAGATTAACCAATACCCAGAGAAGGATCCTAGGGAACCTCGCTGGAAAGGTGCTGTCCACCGGTGAGAAGACGAGACTGAGCGAGCTCCTTGCAGAGCAGATCAGTTCTGGGGCAGGATTCCACCATGCCGGTTTAGCCGCGGCTCACAGAAGGATAGTCGAGAACGCTTTCAAGGCTGGACACCTAAAGATCTTGGCGGCGACCCCCACCCTAGCAGCTGGAGTCAACCTCCCAGCCCGCACAGTCGTGATAAGTAGCTATGAACGTTACGAGCCCGGTTACGGGAGATACCCTATCTCAGTCCTTGAGTACAAGCAGTACTCTGGCCGGGCAGGGCGGCCTACGTACGACAACTACGGGGAATCGATCCTGGTCGCGAAGACCGCTGATGAGCAGGAGTACTTGATGGAGAGATACGTCTGTGCCGAGCCTGAGAAGGTCTGGTCTAAGCTCTCTGCCGAAAGAGTATTGAGGCCACATGTCCTCTCGACCATAGCCACAGGTTTTGCACATACTGAGGAGGGGCTATACGACTTTTTCTCTGGAACCTTCTACGCTCAACAGAATGATCTCAAATCCCTTAGACTAAAGGTTGGGGGGATCCTGAAGTTTCTTGCAGAGGAGGGCATGGTGAAGATAGAATCAAGGAACGTATCGGCCACACGTTTTGGCAGGAGAGTCTCTGAACTCTACATCGACCCGATCTCAGCCGTAGTCATTCGTGACGGCCTCGACAACAGACCGAGTAGGCTTACAGAAATCAGCCTTCTTCAACTGATAGCTCACACTCCGGACATCACGCCGAAAACTCGCCCCCGAGGTGCGGAGTCAGAAAGGCTGAGCCTCTTTGCCGATGAGCATTCGAGAGAGCTGATGTTTAAGAATCCGGAACCTTGGAATTTGGGGCTTTCTTATCAGCAGGACTACGAGGACTTCCTTGCGGAACTGAGATGCGTCATGGTCCTGGAGGAGTGGATAAGGGAGACTAGCGAGGACGATATATTGAGGAATCACAGATTCGAGCCAGGAGATCTCTTAAGGCTGACCCAGACGTCTGAGTGGTTGATGTATGCCGCTGAGGAGCTGGCTAAGCTCCTCGAACAGAAAGACCTCATCAGACCTATAAAGCTCCTCCGGATGAGAATTCGGAGCGGTGTCAAGGAAGATCTTGTAGAGCTTGCGCAGCTTGAAGGGGTTGGAAGGGTTAGGGCCAGGATGCTCCATAACAGTGGGTTCCACACAATCGCAGACTTGAGGAAAGCCAGCTTGGGATCGCTCACTGTTGTGCCTACCATAGGAATCACCATGGCAAAGAAGATCAAGGATCAGGTTGGTGGCAGGTTGAAGGCTGAGGAATGGGATGCCTTCAAGAATGGTGAGATATTCGATGAACAGAAATTGATGACAGAGTACTAGACCCAACCTCAGAAACGCAGCAAGATTGAAATGCATAGACCCCTGTTACTATCAAGGGATGATACATCTTGAGCGTCACATACAACTGTCCCTTCTGCCGTCGACCAGTTATGCTCGGTTCGAGGTACTGCAGTTTCTGTGGCGAGGCCTTGTTCGAGCAGACTCAGGCTTCCGTTGCCGAGTGGCCAGTCCAACAATGGATCCCGCCTGCCCTCCCCAACCTCCTCCCAGTTCACCCAACCTTGGTGAGGCCGATTCCGCCTATCGCCCTCTGGATTCCTTATCTTGTATGCTGAGCTGGTAGGTCTCAAGCTCAGCCCTGCTCAAGGCCAGAGCGTTATCTATCAGCTTCTGAGCCACTCCAAGGTATCTTGAGTAGTCCAGCAGCTCATTCACCTCTCCCGGCTTGATGACGCTCGATACGTCAGGGTCCTGACAGAGGACTTCCGAGAAATGCTTACGCTCTCTGACAGCTCTCATAGAGCATCTTCTGACTATCTCATGGGCTTCCTGCCTCGCCACACCCCTCTCGACCATCACCCTCACAATATTCTCAGAGACGAGCAGACCTCCGGTTATCTCGAGGTTCTTCTCCATATTCTCAGGGAAGACTAGGAGTCCGGAAAGAATGCTCTTCATGTCAAGTATCATCTCATCCAGGAGAATGAAGGCCATGGCGAATGTGAACCGTTCATTAGCCGAGTTTGTCAAGTCTCTCTCATGCCACAGGGCGATGTTCTCGTAGGCAGGGATTAGCAGACCTCTCATCAGCCTCGCTAGGCTGCAGACTCGCTCCGACTTGACAGGGTTCCTCTTCGATGGCATCGCTGAGCTGCCGACCTGCCTCTCAAACTTGAAAGGCTCCATAATCTCCATAATCTCTGTCCTCTGAAGGTTACGCACCTCAAGGGCGAATTTCTCAAGAGAGCAACCGATCAGGCTGAGAGTCGATAGCAACTCAGCGTGAATGTCCCTCTGGATGACTTGCGTCACCATGTCAGCAGGCTTGAGGCCGAGTCTCTCAAGAGCGATCCTCTGGATCTCGATCGCATGTTCACCTAGGCCAGCTCCTGTACCGACAGCACCCATGATCTTTCCAACCAGAACCCGCTCCCTTGTCTGTCTCAGCCTTTGTATCTGTCTCGAGATCTCGCGCATCCACACCGCGAGCTTGAGTCCAAGGGTGATCACCGCCATATGTTGGCCGTGGGTTCGACCGGCCATCATGGTCTCCCTGTACTTCTCGACTAAACCGTACAGGATTCTCTCGAGGTCTATGAGCCCTGACTCCACTAGGCCCAGAGCCTCCTTGAACTGTAGAGCATAGGCAGTGTCCTCAACGTCTGCGCTCGTAAGTCCGAAGTGCACCCAACGCGCTGCTGATGGGCTGCAAACCTCGCTTAAAGCTCTGACAACAGCCATGAGGTCGTGATCAATCTCCTTATCAATCTCTTTACATCTCTCGACCTTAACGTGGCGGGTATTCGCCTTCCGAATCACCTCCTCAGCGGCATCCTTAGCGATGTTGCCCACCTGCGAGTGGGCGTACGCGACAGCAGCCTCGACGTCCAGTATCTTCTGGAGTCTACTCTCTTCATCAAAGATCCTACGCATCTCTACGCTGCCGTAACGGCCCGTATCTATAGGGAGAATAGCCATATGGGCTCCGAACACTATTATCTACGCTTCAAGACTTATGGTTATCTGGACCAGAGAAACTGTGGGGTTGGTAAATGTTGAAAGCTCCACGCCCATATTTACCGGTGCCTTGATTGATTGGCTGCGCATGAGTATGAGTCGTTATGGGTGCCATCAGTGCAATCCAGACCAGGCAGGGCGTGGACGCCATACCCCTCATGACTAGAATGGTCAGGGCCCAAGCCCATAGGGGGGCTGACGCCTTTGGAGTCGCTACCCCAAACGAATCGCTGTTCACAAGAAATCTAGACGATCTGAGGAGCCTGCGAAGCGCGAGTACAGCCATAGCTTACAATCTGATGAGGCTAACCTCTGACGACCTGCCTCAACCAAGACATTGCCGGGACCGCCACATAATAGTCGAGAGTGACTATCTAGAGTTCGAATCATTTGACGGACTTATGGAGTACCTTTCAGCTGGGTCCCCAGAGCAATCTTTGGCGAGGCTACTCTCAAAATCTGACGGGCAATACACGATCGTCGTCATGAAGGGTGAAGAGATATATGCGGCGAGGGATCCTGTCGGCCTTAAACCACTGTACTACTACTCAGACAGCGATATCTCTGCATTGTCGACTGAGAGGAAGGGGCTTTGGAGCATCGGCCTTAAGGATGCAAAGAGTTTCCCGCCGGGACACTTATTGAGAGTTGGGTCAGGTGGACCTCCACACCTCGTTAGGGAGATCACTCCACAGAGGACTGTTCGGCAAGACGCGGCGGAGACCGCTAGGGCTCTAGGACTACTCCTCAGAGAGTCGGTCGTTGAAAGGAGCCAGGGGCTCAACAATGTCGGAGTAAGCTTCTCTGGCGGCATAGACAGTTCAGCGATCGCTTACCTTCTCTCAAGTCAAGGGGTTGAACTATGCGCGTTTGTCGTTGGAATGCAAGGCCATCCAGGTTTAGATTGTGCGTTGACCGTGGCAGAACTTCTCGATATCAAAGTGAAGACCAGAGAGTATACGCAGGAGGATCTCGAGCAGACGCTGGAGAAGTGCGTCTGGAGAACTGAGGAGGCGGACCCTGTGAAGCTGAGCACTGTCATCCCGCTCAGCTGGTCTGCAAACTTCGCCAGCGAGAATGGCGTCACCAGACTCTTTACAGGCCAAGGCGCAGACGAGCTCTTCGCAGGATACCGTCGGTTTCTCAATGTCATGAGGGAGGGTGGTGAGAGCCTGCTCAGAGAAGCTGTTTTCGAGAGGCTCTCAGACACTCGTAAGGCCTGCTATGATGCTACAGAGCAAGCCACGGAACCCGAGAGGGTAAAGATGCTCCACCCTTTCGCAGACTGGAGAATGATTGAATTCGGACTATCAATATCTCCTACACTAATGATTCAGAGTCCAGACGATGATCTGAGGAAAAGGATCTTGAGGAGGGCCTGCCTTGACCTCGGTCTGCCCAAGCGGATAGTTGAGACACCGAAGAAGGCTATGCAATACTCGACCGGAGTGGACAGGTGCGTCAGGGCAGTAGCTAGGAAGAGGGGCCTGCCAATGAGGGACCTTCTCTGCCAAGTCTTCGAAGGGGCCTTTAGCTGCTATGGTATTACGTGTTCCGATTATCGAAGACTTGGATTCCAGAAGGCTGCCAGAAGTTGAATCTGCACAAGATCCAGAGTTTAGCGAGTGCATATCCTTCACGATTTTGATGCGGGAAGGACAAGGAATGGACGTTCCGCCTCTCATTCTCCACAGGAAATGATCTTATTAGACCGAGCTGAATCAATTAGGCCTCAGTCAGGGGTCGTCGTCTAGCTTGGTCATGGGTTGAACCGCCAAGAGGATACCAGAGCACTGTCGTGCGGTGAGCCTGGGGAGCTGCCCAGAACGCTGGCGGTCGCGGGTTCAAAATGACGGTGTCATGAAAGTCCCGCCGACCCCACCATGGTTTAGGTGATGACTCAGGGCGAGAATAGACTTCACGGAGGGTTGTTCTTCACGGGTAAGATCACTATGTCTCATGGGGGAGGGGGAGCTGTGATGCAGAGCCTAATCAAAGACTATGTCGTCAAGTACTTGGGGGGGAGCGGTGCAGAGGTACCGCTGGAGGCCCTCGACGACTCAGCGGTCATAGATGATATCGTATTCAAGTCTGACTCGCACACGGTCAAGCCTCTCTTCTTCCCTGGAGGGGATATCGGTAGACTCGCCGTGGCTGGAACGGTGAACGACATAGCTGTTATGGGCGCCGATCCACTTGCGCTGTCTACAGGCTTCATAATAGAAGAGGGGTTCCCGCTAGACGATTTCGAGCGGATACTCAAAAGTATGCAAGCGGCATGCCTAGAGGCAGGCGTATACGTTCTGACAGGCGACACCAAAGTAATGGAGAGGGGGGCTCTCGACAAGATCGTCATAAACACGTCAGGCATCGGCAGACGTAGCCCTTGGCTTGACAAGAACCTCGAAGAGGTCAGACGACATAGAACCCTTAACTCCAGATGGCTGCTAGACTCAAACCTAGCTCCGGGGGACAGGATAATAGTCTCTGGAACGATTGGCGACCACGGCATCGCAGTCCTCTCCTCTAGGGAGGGCTACGGATTCGAGACTGATGTGAGGTCTGATGTTGCACCCCTGAATCTGCTCATGAAGGAGATTCTCAAGGTGGGCGGGGTCGTGAAGGTGAAAGACCCGACTAGGGGGGGCCTAGCCAACACCCTTAACGAGTGGAGTGAGAAGTCCCGTACTGGGATAATCGTAAGTGAAGAGGCTATCCCAATCAAGAGGGGTGTCAGGGTGGCTTGTGAAATGTTGGGGATAGATCCGCTGGAGGTCGGAAACGAAGGGAAGCTCGTTATAGCCTCAATACCTGACAAAGCAGAGAAGATCCTGGAAGTGTTGAGGGCGTTCCCAGTCGGGAGGGAGGCCAGCATAATAGGTGAAGCCTCCAGCGAGTTCAGAGGTGTGGTACTGCATACCGCTGTTGGAGGAAGACGGATCATACTGCCGCCGATAGGCGACCCCGTACCGAGAATATGCTAGAAGTGAGCGTGCAGAACTGGGGAGCAAGACGGGATACGCTCGGTATGAGTCTCGCAAATAAAGCTCGACTCCGACTCGAAGCGCAGTCCGCCGACCCCCACGATAGACATTTACGTTTGGAGGTTCAACGCCAAACCGGTCTCTTGAATTCACATGCTCCTAAGCCTTAGCAGACTAGGGCTGCCTCAGACGTTAGCCAGTTGACGTGTCTATCCACGTCTCCTCTTTATCAGGAAGAACTCGTCGACGGCTAGTGAGGAGGAGCTGCCTCTAATCTTTGGAATTGCTTTCAGGTAGGCTTCAAGGTCTCGTTCAACAACATCAGGGTCAGCATCTCCAGTCTGGAAGGCTCAGGCTCTGACGGAAAGGATGCATATGACCCTGCCAGGAATAGACACCATTTATATATTATTCACGGATTCCAGACTAGGCCAGAATCGAGACTTGAGCCGGTAAGACAAGCTTTGCTGAAGACTGAAGGGATGGTTAGAGCGAGAGCTTACTTCCACGAACAGTATGCCGATGAAGTACTGACTAGGATCGCGGAAGAGGGAGTACTGCATCAGACAGAAGCCCTCAAGAGCCTCGAAGCCCATGCGCCTCACATCAGACCCGTTGATCCTTCAGAGAGACTGTTCAAGACAGCCGCGCTGATTTCCCGATTGCAGACGATGTTGACGGCTTTGAGAATTGAGCCATTTTCAAGCGCTGCCAAGGCTGGTGTGGCCTCAGAGGAAGAGATAGAAGATATAGATCGAGAGCTTTCAGTCCTTGAGCAGCGGTACTCAGCCGCTACCTTGAGACTGAGATCACCGGATGCTACGGGAGCCACCACTGACCAGTCTATCGATTATCTAGCAAAGAACCAAGGAATAGTCGAACTCTCAAACGAGTACAAGGCGAGACTGCTCATGTGGGGACGACGCCTCGAAAATACCAGAACGATCGAAGAGGCAAAGTCGCGCTGCGCCAGGACCAGCAAGACGCTTATAATTGAAGGATGGATTCCGAGGGGGAGGGTGAACGATTTTGAGAGAGCTGTGAACGATGCTGCAGAGGGGTACTGCTTAACCTCGTATACGCAACCCCCATACGGGGAGGAGCCGCACTCCCACGAGGTCAGGTCACTCCCGCCAACCAAGATCAGGAATCCGAGAATAGCATACGTCTACGAGAAGCTTGTGACAGGCTTTGGGCTGCCGAACTACTTTGAGGTTGATCCGACAGTCTTTATGATAGTGTCGTTCCCTCTGATCTTCGGCCTCATGTTCGGCGATATAGGCCACGGGCTGATTCTGCTTGGACTGAGCCTAATGCTGGTAGTTGTGAACAGGAGTGGTTTCAGAGCGCCGGAGCTGTTTGAGTACTTGATCAAAGGATCACCGCTTCTCGTGATGTGCTCCATAGCTGCGATATTCTTCGGGTTCTTGTATGGAGAAGCGTTCGGTTCAGGCGAGTACTATCACATCGTTGAGGATTCGCTGCATGGAGTGCTCGGCTTCAGCATTCATGAAGCTGTGAGGTCAGCCTCCAATAGCCTTGAGGAAGTCCTCTCAACGATGGTCGGTTTCCCTGTGATCATACCTTTCCCGTTTGAGCCCTTCGAGAGACCTATGCTACTGCTTCTGGTAGCACTATACGTCGCGATTGTTCAGATAACGCTAGGCCTGATCTTGGGCCTTGTTAACCAGCTGAGAAGAGGAAACTACCTTGAGGCTATTGTAGGCCCAGGCCTATGGCTGTGGTTCTATTCGAGTTGCTCTTACCTCTTCCTGAAGTATAAGTCAGAGCTCCTCTCAGTTGTCTTTCAGCGTGGTGATATCCTCGGCCTCTACATAGCTCTTCCAGCCATAGTAATGGTTCTGGCGAGGTCCGCATTGCACGGTATGGACGGTTTCGGGCACTCCCTCGAGTCGCTCATATCATCACTATCTAATTCAATCTCTTACGGTCGAATTCTCGCGCTAGCACTGACGCATGGCGCTTTCAGTAGAATTCTTCTGATGTTCCTTGAACTCGACGGGGGAGGACAAGCGATCGTCGGTGGCTTGATGTGGGCAGCCCTCACGTTTCTACTTATAATATGCTTCGAGGGGTTGCTCTCCTTCATCCAGACGCTCAGGCTTCATTGGGTCGAGTGGTTTCTGAAATTCTACTCTGGTGACGGATACGAGTATAAGCCTGTTAGACTGAACTGAGGCAGATGGACTGCAGCCTATCCTCATGGGCATAAGCTGTACGGGCGGCTCACCACCCGTCCAGACCTCCCTCCCTAGGCCATCATTATCATGAAGGCAATGACCAATCCGTAGATCGCGATGGCCTCTATGAAGACAATGTAGATCAGTGACTTACTGAAAGTCTCGGGTTTCTCAGCCATAGCTCCGATTGCAGCAGCGCTCGCGGTTCCCATCCCCACTCCTGCACCTAAACCTGCAAGGCCTATCGCCATTCCTGCACCGATCATCTTGAAACCTGATGCGGCTGCAGCCTCATTCTCCGCGGCCTGAGCGTAGACAAGACCAGTAGCCAAGAGAGCTATTCCAAGCGTAGAGAAGAGGGTCGTGACGCTCCTGCGAAGTCTCAAAGGCTTAACCCCAAATTGCAGCTCTACATACCAAGACACATCTTTAAAAGATTATAGCCTTGTACTCAGC
>JAGTQV010000036.1:14694-14875 GCA_018397035.1 Candidatus Bathyarchaeota archaeon
CCCCCAACATCTGTCAGCCTCTCTAAGTCTCTGAACTATATGTCTGCTGGATGGAGATAGCGTATTCCCCTGATAGAGACGCTGGTGATTCCAGCAGTCTATAAGTATCTGGTGTGCGTTGAACTTCGAGGCTTCGCGGCCGTATGCTTTATGGGAGGCTTTAGATTATCCACCGTCTTCC
>JAGTQV010000037.1:0-5432 GCA_018397035.1 Candidatus Bathyarchaeota archaeon
GGCAGAGTGTCGGAGCGTGCTGGAGGTGTGATACCCCGGTGGAGATAGTCTCAAGGACGCAGTGGTTCATGAGAACAAGGGAGATGACGGAGGAGGTCCTCGACTGGACGAACAAGGTTAAGTGGATCCCGGAATTCGCGAAGCATAGGATGATGGATTGGGCGCGCTCCCTAGACTGGGACTGGGTAATCTCCAGACAGAGAATATTCGCGACGCCGATCCCTGTATGGTACTGCAAGGTTTGCGGCCGGGTCATCGTCGCTGAGCCTGAGTGGCTTCCAGTGGACCCAAGGTTTGAACCTCCCAGGCTGGCTGAATGTCCGGGATGCGGCTCAAAAGAGTTTGTTGGCGAGAGAGACGTCATGGATACTTGGATGGATTCATCGATAACTTGTCCAGTCCATGCAGGCTGGCCTGACGATGAGGAGTCTATGTTGAGGCTCTTCCCAGCCGACCTGCAGCCGAACGGCCTGGACATAATCAGGACATGGGACTACTACCTGATGGTCAAGAACCTCGCCCTCTTCGGGAAGGCGCCTTACAAGACCGTTCTCGTGAACGGAATGGTCAGGGGAGCAGACGGAAGGATGATGCATAAGTCTTTCGGAAACTATGTGGAGGCGTCTGATGCTATACCCAAGTATGGCGCCGACTCGGTCAGGCAGTGGGCTGCTGCAGGAGCCGCGACGGGCTACGATCTGCCTTTCAGTTGGGGTGAGGTTGAGCACGGAAAAAAGTTCCTGACTAAACTCTGGAACGCAGCCAGGTTTACACTGTTGAACCTTCAGGACTTCGAGGCGGGGCCGGTTGACCTTGAACCTATAGATGAGTGGATCCTGACCAAGTTGGAGAAGCTCACCGCCTCTGTAACGGATGCATGCGAGAACTTCCAGTTCAATGTAGCCTTGGAGAGTGTCAGGGACTTCACATGGCACATTTTCTGCGACCAGTACCTGGAGGCGGTCAAGCACCGACTCTACAGTGATGATGTCTACTCAGGAAAGAGGCGGAGGTCTGCCCAGTATACCCTGCAAAGGTGCCTACTCAGGATCGTCCAGTTGCTCTCACCGATCTGCCCACACATCTGTGAGGAGATATACCAGATTATTCCAGGGCTGAAAGATCGATCGAGGAGCATCCACCTCTCATCTTGGCCTCAGGCTGACTCGAGAAACATAAATGAGGAGGCGGAACGCTTGGGTGACGCTATCCTCGCCGCCGTCTCCGAGGTTAGACGGATCAAGTCTGCAATGAAGTTGTCTCCCAAGACCCCGATAAGGAGCATCAGGATCTACGCGGACGAAACGTACATAGGATCGATGAGGGATTCGAGAGAGGACATAGCTAACATAGTTCACAGTGGCGAAGTTGAGGTTAAGCCTCTGGAGGAAGGCTGCCCTGGCAGAGAGGTCAAGAACAAGCAAGGCATCAAGATAGAGGTCGATCTATAGATGCGGGACTCACTTGCCGAGCAAGTTTTTAATATTCAAAGGTCTCCGTAGAGGTCGTAGGTTAGGATAAGCCGGATGAGAAGTTCTGCTGAGCCAGTCGCAGAGACGTTCACTCAGGCCTGCTTTTCATCTCAGCCATTACTTCCTAGCTTACAGAGAAGGTGGAGGGAGTGAGTGTGGAGGAGAGGTTTGAAGCCTCCTTGAGTGGACGTTCCGGGAGAGTTCTGGGAAGACCCCCGCAGCCTATGTCTCTCAAGGAATATGAAGGGTGCGAGGTCACCATCGATACTCCTGGAAGCAGAAATGGCAGAACAGTGAGATTCATAACTTCTTGGTGCCAAACACTACAGCCGGAGACAAGGGCGGGATTAGGATGACAGGATTGGAGCAACCTCCGCGACTTACTGATCCAGTAGAGGGAGACGAATGAAGATAAGTGAGCTGAGACCTGGTATGAAGCGGGTTGAGCTTCAGGGTAGGATAACAGAGATCGGTGAAGTGAGAGAGGTTACGACGAGGTTTGGGGAGCCCGGTAGAGTCGCGACTGCGATTCTGGAAGACGACTCAGGCACGATAAAGCTTTCGCTATGGAATGAGACAATAGAAGCGGTCAGCGTGAATAGCACTGTCAAGATCGAGAACGGCTACGTTACCAGCTTCAGAGGCGAGAATCAACTTAACGTCGGCAGGTATGGAAGACTGACGGTCTTGTAGAAGGCGATCTAATGATGGCTGGTGTACCGTCGAAGTTTACATAGATCCGCTGAACCGCTGGAATTCAGCAAGAAACTCTCACGTTGAGGGCTAGGAAGTCCAGTCTGCAGTTGTGAAACTTCACCTGAGGAGCAGCCCCTCCAAAAAGGCTTTAAGATAAATTGCGCAGATGTGAATCCGGTGCAGAGGTCTATCAGAGAACCCCATCGAGAAGGAGTACCAGGATAGTCTAGCTTACTCAGACAAGGCGGTCATGGAAGATAGCTATGGCGAAGCGAGTGAGAACCGTCCACGGAATGTTTCTTCCAAGAGCCTACTTCGTCACTAGCGGACAAGGGATCAGTACCGAGTCGCCTCTGAACGCATTCGATGATGCGTTGAGTGAGGCTGGGATCGATGAGTGCAACATCGTCTACATATCATCGATAATTCCGGCTGATGCGATAGAGGTTAGACGTACAAGGATCACGCCTGGATCCATAACTTTTGCTGTCGTCGCAAGGATGGATGGTGATGAGGGAGAAGTGATAGGGGCTGGGATAGGTTACACAAAATGCCGCAGCAAGAAGGGTCCCAGCTACGGGTTTGTCGCGGAGAACCACGGCTACAAGGACGAAGATACGATCACGTCCGAACTCTTCAAGAGGATGAGGAGGATGGCATCCGACAGGAATATGACCCTGGTGGACCCGAAGGTTCTCGTGAGGAGTATGCGTGTCCCAAAGGACCGCTATGGATGCGTCGTCGTGGCGTGCGTATACGTCCCCTTCACGGCAGAGATAGGTGAAAGGATACTCTAGTTGAGGAGAATGGATCCGGAGACCTGTTAAAGTGCTGGCTACAGAGCCTGCCGCCTCACAACATTGATGATTGAGAATTGAATGATCGTCTGAGGCAGTTCAGGTTCTACTTGAGGGTTACCGGCGCCGCAGCCATCTCCAGAAGGTACTTTGTGATGAACGCCTTCGACGGGGCCTTAGCGGCCCTCGGCGTGATAGTGGGTGCCTGGAGTTCAGGACCGATCCAGCCCAGGTTCATCGTTGGAGCCGGGCTGGGGATGAGCCTCGCAATGGGGATCTCAGGCTTCGCTGGGGCCTACCTGACAGAGAGGGCTGAGCGTCTGAGGAGACTAAGAGAGCTCGAGAGATCATTGCTTGTCAACCTCGACAGTTCAATTCACGGCAGAGCATTCAGGACAGTGGTGCTCTGGACTGCTCTGGTGGACGCCATGTCGCCAGCCCTAACCGCGTTGGCCTCGATCTCCCCTTTCATAATGTTGAGTCACGGTCTAGTCTCCGCAGACCAGGCAGTATTCATCTCCATCACTACAATCCTTATCACCATCTTTTCACTCGGCGCATTCACTGGGAAGGTCTCAAAGGAGAATGTCTTCATCTCTGGCATTCGAATGCTGTCCGTCGGGTTGATCACAGCGTTCCTAGTCTCTATCTTGGCTAGGTGAGGCTGGCCTCCTATATCATAATTAAAATATGTGGTGCTAGATCAGCTTTCGAAGAGACGGGAGGCGTTTACTTCTTTGGTTCATGACCCAATAGTTAGGAAAGTTGTCCTAGACGTTTTGAAGCCGCACCAGCCTCAGATCCCCGAACTTGCATCGAGACTCGTTGCCTGTCATGGGGTAGACCATGTCGGAATATCCCTCGCTGAGATCGACCAGAACACTGAGAGCATAAAAGTTCAGGTTGAGGGGACTGACATAAAGATAGACGCGCTCAAGAGATGCATTGAAGAGATGGGCGCCACGATCCACAGTATCGACGAAGTAGAGGTTGTGAAAAGTACTCAACATAAGTGACCCTTGCGGTCCCCCAGTTCCGTTATGGCGCCGGGAGAGGGATTCGAACCCTCGCGGCCCGTGAGGGCCACAGGCTCACTCAGGGATCGCTCAAGGCTTACGCATGAAGATCTTCTGCGCCTCTTGACCCTCCAATGTGAGGTTGATCCGCTCGGCCATCCCGGCTAACTCTGAATTCCAGTTTCACAGCTATAAGATTGTTTAGGCAACCGAGAGATTAGTCAAGGTTCTTGACGGATGCTAGATCACGGCTGTGACTAGACTGTGACACATCTCTCGAGTATGCCTGCTCTCCTAAGCCTCTCTATAGCGTCATCATACTGCTTCTTGTCGCTGAAGATCTCGTTGAGCATCTTCTCCTGAGCGTGTGTTCCAGGCTTGAGCGAGACCTCAACGGTCTTACCTGTCCTCTTCTCCAAGGCATACTTGATCATAGCCCCTATCATCCCGCCCATAGGGCAGAAGGGTGAGGTCGGTGTGAAATGGATCTTTATCTTCTCACCATCAAAACTGATGTCCTCTTCATTCACTATCTTCAGGTCCACCACAGACATGGGGTACTCTGGATCATGGACCTTCCTGAGAACGTCTATGACTATGCTCTTCTCCAAACCGGACGGCCTCCACTTACCGAAGCTCCAGCTCCCAGTATCCTCGACACTGGATATATACGTATTGAATCCGGAGTCAACCCCCTCACAATAGGTTTTTGAGACCACATCCATGAGTAGACGTTACGAGTCGAGTTGCAGAAAGGATCGGGCCCTCGAAGAGGATTCAAGTTCCTCGAGCATATGGGAGACGCATATGTGGAAGCGTATGGGTCAAGCCTAGAGGAGGCTTACAGTAACGCGGCGTTAGCCATGTTTGAGGTGATGACCGATACCCGGAATGTTGAGCCCAGGTTCGAGCAGCCCGTCACCGTCGAGGGCCACGACCTCAATTCTCTACTGTACTCCTGGCTTGAGAGCCTCTTGGTGAAGTTTGAGGTCGAGAACAGGCTCTTCTCGAGGTTCATGGTTGAGAAAATCGGTACAGAGGGAGATCTCTTCAAGCTCAAGGCAAGAGTCTTCGGTGAAGATCTCGACCATAAGAAACATCCCTCCAAGACAGAGGTGAAGGCGGTGACCTATCACTTGATGGAGATAGAATCTTCCGGCCCCGTGTATCGCCTAAGGTTCCTCCTCGACCTCTAAGGAACCGAGACGAAGGCTAAGATCTACGACAGCTTTTCTCAGAGGCCATCACCCAACATGTTGAATGACGCCTCTCAAAAACAGACTTGAAACACTAGAAACACCTTAAATTCATGTCTAGACATCAATACTCAAAATCCGGAGGCGTACAAGTTGTCTGAAGAGGATGTTTCTTATGGTCGAGATCTTCACCGAAGACTCTTGCCTTGAGCTTGAAGAGATCTCCCTCTGTACCGATTTTCTCAACCATGAACC
>JAGTQV010000037.1:5450-11111 GCA_018397035.1 Candidatus Bathyarchaeota archaeon
GAGGAGTCTAGACCACCAACCAGACCTGTGACGCTCAGGAAGATAAGTGAGAACACCTGGGAGATACCCCAATCTTTCCAAGGGGGGATGAGAGTACCAGGAAGAGTATACGCTGACGAGACACTCCTGGAGAAGATGAAGCTTGACAGGACTCTGAACCAATGCGCAAATGTTGCTCACCTACCAGGAATCTACAAGTGGTCAATAACCCTCCCGGACGGACATGAAGGATACGGCTTCCCCATCGGTGGGGTAGCAGCCACAGACTATGAAGAAGGCGTCGTAAGCCCTGGAGGAGTTGGCTACGATATCAACTGCCTCTCCGGTGAAACCCTCATACTTCATGAACTAGGGTTTACTCTGCCAATTCGCGAGTTTGAACGTGTCTGGACAAGACAACGGATCAAGTGCTTAGGTTCAGGTATGACGGTACGTTCAACAGAGATATCGAGGTTTCTCAAGATCCCCACCGACAGGAAAGTTCTCCATGTAAGAACAGAGCTTGGACACACCGCTATCGTGACTGAGGATCATCCGTTTCTCACGCCAGCAGGGATGGTTCCGTTGAATAGAATCCGGGAAGATTGGGTCGCCATATGTCCGTTCCGAGGGGTTCCTTACGAGGAGCCTGAAAATATTGTTCTCGTATCTGAGCGTAGCATAGAAAGCCTCCACATTCCCTGCGTGAAGAGATATGTTATCAACGAATTGAGGAAGCGAGGATTAATCCCTTTAACGTCTAACTCGGAGAAGCTTCCATACCTTTTGAAGATAGCCGGCTTTGTTCTTGGGGATGGCGCCATCGTCTTCACCTGCTCAGCACACGCCGTCAGTTTCTTCGGCAAGAAGGAAGATCTCGAAAGTATCCGTAAAGACGTAATGAGGCTGGGTTACACGCCTTCAAGAATCTATTCTAGGCACAGAGTCGGCAAGATAGCCACAAAATACGGTCTGAAGACAACGAAGTCGACCGAACACAGCTTCAAAGTCGTGGGGAGGAGTTTTCCTGCACTACTCATGGCATTAGGTATTCCATCCGGGCCGAAAGCCAGCCAAGCCTTCACCTTGCCCTCTTGGATATTCCGCCTACCGCTCTGGCAGAAACGGCTATTCCTGGCTTCTTTCTTCGGCGCTGAACTATCAGCTCCAAAGACGATGACGCGGCATGGGAGAACATTCTACGCTCCCATAGTATCCCAGAACAAGAGGGCTCAGTATGTGAAGAGTGGTCTCTTGTTTATGGGTCAAATCAAAAAGCTACTTCGGGAGTTCGATGTCCAGACTTACCCTATCGCAGTGGAGGAGGAAGCCTCGTTTGGGAAGGACGGTTCACCTTCAGCAAGGATCAGGCTCCAAATCGCCGGAACCCCTGACAATCTGGTAAGGCTCTGGGGTAGAGTTGGGTTTGAGTACAACCAGAAGAAGTCCTTCCTGGCAAACGTGGCCATCAGCTACCTTAAGAAGAAGATGTCCATCGTTGAGAAGAGGGAAGTCATAGCCAAGATCGCGGTTGGACTCCGCAACGATTGCGTGCCTGTCGCAGAAGTCTTTGAGAGACTGAGTTCGGATGAGGCGAATCCCCGCTTCATAAGAAGATCGCTGTATGAGCCGCGAGACAGTCCGCCGAGAATACCTAAAAACTTCCCCGACTTCAAGACCTACCTGAAAGCAGCTACGAAAGGTTTAGGCCGCTCTGGAGCGGTTTGGGATAGGATCCTCCGAATAGAAGAGGTGCCATTCAAAGACTACGTCTACGACTTCACAGTAGCGGATCCCCACCATAACTTCATAGCGAATGGATTCGTCGTCTCGAACTGTGGAACCAGACTCCTCAGGACTAGCCTCACAGAGTCGGAGGTAAGGCCTGTGCTCTCCAGACTCTTGGAGACGCTGTTCAACTACATCCCCTCAGGCTTGGGTAGCAGGGGCCAGATAAAGGTCAGTCAGGCTGAGCTTGACAAGGTTCTTTCAGACGGTGTTGAGTGGGCTATCGATAAGGGCTACGGCTGGCCTGAGGATGCTGCAAGAAGTGAGGAGGAAGGATGCATGGAGGCAGCGGATCCAGGCAAGGTCTCGCCTACGGCGAAGTCTCGGGGGGCTCCTCAACTCGGCAGCCTCGGCAGCGGAAACCACTTCCTAGAGATCGAGAAGGTTGACGCTATCTTCGACGAGAGGACTGCGAAGGCGTTCGGCATAGAGAGGGAGGGGCAGGTGCTGGTCTTCATACATACAGGCAGCAGAGGTCTAGGCCACCAGGTCTGCAGCGACTATCTTAGAGTGATGGACCGGGCTGTCAGCAGATACAGGATTGAGCTGCCTGATCGAGAGCTTTCCTGCGCCCCAGGCAAGAGCCGTGAGGCTGAGGACTACATTCAAGCTATGGCCTCTGCATGCAACTTCGCATGGGCAAACAGGCAGATGATCACCCACTGGACAAGAGAGGCCTTCGAGAAGATCTTCAGCAGGCAGGCTGAAGATATCGGCCTCCACCTGATCTACGATGTTGCACATAACATAGCGAAGATAGAGGAGCATCAGCTTGACAGTGGCAGAGGTAAGGTATTCGTCCATCGTAAAGGTGCAACAAGAGCCTTCCCGCTTGGCCACCAAGGACTGCCAGCTGCTTACCGGGAGGTCGGCCAACCTGTACTCATACCGGGGAGCATGGGAACCGCCTCATGGGTTCTGGTGGGGACACCACGATCCATGGAGCTGAGCTTCGGCTCCACGGCTCATGGTGCAGGCCGAACCCTAAGCAGGGCTGCAGCAAAGAGGCGCTACTGGGGTGAGGAGGTGAAGAGGGAGCTTGAGGGGCGAGGCGTCCTCGTGAGGGCTGCGAGCATGGCAGTGGTGAGCGAGGAGGCTCCTGGAGCGTACAAAGACGTTGACCGTGTGGCAGAGGTCAGCCACAGACTCGGCATAGCCACCAAAGTAGCCAGGCTTACACCGATAGGTGTGAGTAAAGGCTAGTCCTTCAGTATCCCAGTCAGTCTATCCATCTCAAGCGTCCTCGCCTCTACTATTCTCTTGAACCCCTCAATAGCCGTGATAGGTGTGGGGTCGAGGCCTCTGGCCAGAGCAAGGTAGGCCGATGCGAAGTCTCCGAGGTTTATCGGGAGGAGAAGCCTGCCGAGACCTGTCTCTCCGCCAGCTCTGATCTCATGCATCTTCAGTCCTACCAGTTCAAGTTGATCTCTCAACAGATCCATTCTGGCAGACTCGTGAGGGGACTCCATATTGTCTCTGACGATTAATCCTATGAATCTGTAAGCGGAAGTGCTGGAGGACCAATCTCCAGTCCACCCTTCAATCTCGTTATGGCAGGCCTCTGGAACCAGATCATATCTGGCAGGGATCTTGCTGTTCTCATTAAACTGGTCCTTGAGTCTCCTCGCTACAGAACTCATCCTCTCAAGCGAGTAGACGGCTGGGATGGAATCTAGAAGTTCCAGAGCCAGGTTCTTTGCAGGGTTTGATCCTGAACTGACCTCCGGCCTGACTCTGCTGACTTGCTCCCGCAACTCCTCTGCCGCCCTGCAGATCTCCCGGCTCATATCTGCAATCAGGCCGAAGCTCGACAGCACCTTGGCCAGCGCTGAAAGTTGGAGGGGCAGGGCGGCTCTTGGAGGAAGCCCACCCCTGACCCTCATCAGGGGTATCCTGAACCTCTCACAGAACTTGGCCATGGCTCCTCCAGAGGTCAAAGCGGCTATGTTAAGGTCTGCCTCCATAGCCTCTTCAAGCATCATCAAGGATTCACCTGTATTCCCAGAGTAGCTGGCGCATACCAGTAACGTTTCCTCATCTACGTATCCTGGAAGCCTGAGGTCTCTGCAGACACTGATATCGACACCTGACTCCCGCAGGAATCGGTCTCTGAGCACATCACCAGAGATCGCTGAGCCGCCGTATCCCACGAGAACAGCCCTCGACAAGGGCTCGAAGGCTTCAGGCTCTATTGACCAGTCGTAATCTAGACCTTCCAGCAGAAGTTCAGGGGAACTGGAGATAAGCCGCAACATCCCAGACCTGTCAGTCCTCTCAAGGGCTTCGGAATCATCTAGTTCCAGCATCTTTCTTGACCATATATCACCTGTCAGAAAGACTTGTAAAGTCTACCGGGTCCTGCAGTCCATGGTTGAAGGGCCTTGAGCCTTACCTCCTCAGGATCCCAAGCCGCCCAGAAGAGGCGGCAGCACGTAGCCGTGGCCATCCCAGCATCCCTTACAGAGGATACCCCACACTTGAGAGAGAAGACCTATAAAGCTGGACTCATCGCCAGAGCCTGCTCAATATTCCGTGTCGGAGAGATAATAGTCTACCATGACAAGCTCAACCACAGTCAAGATGAGGACTCAGAGTTCATTGCAACAATTCTAAGATACATGGATACTCCACAGTATCTTCGAAGGAGCCTATTCAAGCTCGAGCCTAGGCTCAAGTTCATCGGCATCCTCCCTCCCTTGAGGACTCCACACCACCAGGTGACTCGTATTCGCAGTGACCTGAAGCCTGGCATGATCCGTAAAGGGTTAGTCGTCGAGACCGGGAGCGGCCGCTCACTAGTCGATGTAGGGCTTAAGATGTTAGCCTCAGTCCAGGAACCATTACCGAGGATGAGAGTAGTCACTGTGAGGCTGACCGGGATCGGTGAGAGGATAGAGGCTGCGGTCCTTGACGATTCTGAGATAAGAATATATTGGGGCTATAATGTTACAGTGACGAAACTTCCACTCGCAGAGTCAACGAGAAGGGTTGGGTTCGACCTAATCATAGCGACCTCGAGATATGGAAGAGACATCGATGAAGTGCTTCCTGAATTGCAGACGGCCTGGACGAGATCGAAGAGGACGCTGGTTGCATTCGGCTCCCCAGCCCAGGGCCTAGAGCAGATACTGGCCCAGGAAGGCCTCAACCAAGAACAGTACGCAGACTTCACAGTGAACATGATTCCGCAACAGGGTGTGGAGACGATACGTACAGAGGAGGCTGTCTACGCCTCCCTATCCATCCTGAACACTTTAAGGTGAGACATCCTGGGTAGAAGGAAGGTAAGTGCTCCAAGACGCGGCTCCCTAGCATACCTCCCCAGAGGTCGCGCTGCCGGCTGGGTTGGACGGATAAGATTCTGGCCGCAGGTTGAGGGCGGGCCTAGGCCACTCGCCTTCCCAGGCTTCAAAGCCGGGATGACACACCTCGTCACCCTAGACCAGAGGCAGGGCTCTCTGAACTATGGGAGAGAGGTATCTGTATCAGCCACAGTCTTGGAGACGCCGCCGCTTATCGTATGCGGGTTCAGAGTCTATGGAAGGAAGGGTGGAGGATTAGTCTCGCTTGGGGAGGCCTGGATAAAGGACACTCCGAAAGACCTTCAGAGACTCTT
This sequence comes from Candidatus Bathyarchaeota archaeon, assembly GCA_018397035.1. Lineage (GTDB taxonomy): Archaea > Thermoproteota > Bathyarchaeia > 40CM-2-53-6 > RBG-13-38-9 > JAGTQV01. The sequence goes on from JAGTQV010000037.1 coordinate 10,834, forward strand.
AACGGCGAAGAAGCAGGATAATCAAGATCAGATCCAGAAGATCGAGGCTCAGATAGAGAAGATTGTGGAGGTAAGGATCATCGCTGCGACCCAGCCTAGAATGACGAGTGTAGGCCGGAAGAAGCCTGACCTCATAGAGGTCAAGATAGGCGGTGGGTCGGTTAGGGAGCAACTGGACTACTCGAAGAGCCTCCTAGGCAAGGAAGTCAGGCTGCGCGACGTCTTCAAGGAAGGAGGCTTCGTCGATGTGATATCCATCACGAAGGGAAAAGGGATTC
>JAGTQV010000037.1:11192-11976 GCA_018397035.1 Candidatus Bathyarchaeota archaeon
GTTGGACCCCCAACTTCATCATGTACTCTGTCCCCCGCGCTGGCCAGATGGGTTTCTTCCAGAGGACTGAGTTTAACAAGGAGATACTCAAGCTCGGTGAGGACGGGAAAGAGGCAACCCCGGCCGGCGGATTCCCAAACTACGGACTTGTCAGAGGCGAATACGTCATCCTGAAAGGCAGCGTTCCAGGGGCTGTGAAACGGCTGGTCTTGATGAGATCGCCGGCAAGAGCCAAGGGCCTTCCTGAAGCAGCGCCGAAGATAGAGTACCTGAGCCTCGAATCGAAACTTGGAGACTGAGCGGATACACTATGTCAGTCGTAGGCGTATATGATCTCGAGGGGAACCTGAAGGCGAAACTGACCCTTCCAATAGTCTTCCAGACAGAGCTCAGGCCTGACATCATCAAAAGGAGTGTGGTAGCCCTCCAGACCCATCGGCTCCAGCCGAAAGGCCGTGACCCCATGGCCGGAAAGAGGACTACAGCAGAATCATTCGGTGTGGGAAGGGACCTTGCGAGGGTCCCCAGGGTTAAGGGTGAACGCCACCCCAAAGCCGGCAGCGCAGCCTTCGCCCCCAGCACTGTTGGAGGCCGGATCACCCACCCGCCAAACCCCAGGAAGAGGCTGTGGAAGAGAATCAACAGGAAAGAGGCTTCACTCGCACTTGCCTCTGCAGTCGCTGCGACAGGGAATAGGGAGTCTGTAAAGAAAAGAGGCCACAGGATAGAGGATGTCCCCTCGATCCCTTTGGTGGTAGTCGATGAGCTGGAATACAGGTGAATC
>JAGTQV010000037.1:11999-14587 GCA_018397035.1 Candidatus Bathyarchaeota archaeon
CTGGAAGAGGTCTCAGGAACGAAGATGGCTAAGGAGGTCCTGAGGAAGCTGGGTCTCTGGAGTGACGTCGAGAGGGTTCTGGGAAGTGTTAAGAGGAGGTCTGGGAGAGCATGCTCAAGAGGTAGAGGCCGAAAGATCGCTAGAGGTCCGCTGCTGGTCTACACTCAGGACAGGGGCGCGGCCACAGCCTTCAGGAATATACCGGGCGTCGATGCGGTGAAGGTATCAGACCTCAACGTTGAGGATCTGGCGCCTGGAACACATCCGGGGAGGCTCACCGTCTGGACGGAGTCTGCTGTGAAGACTATAGGTGAGAGACTGGCAGGGAAGGATTAAAGTCGATGGCGAGAGTCGAGACGAATAACGTGATACTGTACCCACTCATCTCAGAAGACTCAGTCAACCTCATCGAGAAGGAGAACAAGATCACATTCATAGTCAACCTTAAGGCTGACAGGAATGATGTCGAGAGGGCTGTGAGGGACCTATACCAGGCAGACGTTGAGTATGTGAACACGCTTATCACCCCTGACGGCAGAAAGAAGGCGTACGTGAAGTTCAAACCTGAATTCAAGGCTGCGGATCTAGCTGTCAAGCTTGGAATACTGTAGGTGCAGATGATATGGGAAAGAGGCCGATCGTCAGGAGGAGGGGCCGCGGAGGCATCTTCTCAGCTCCAACCCACAGAAGGGTCGAGTCAGTCTCCTATCCAGGGCTGACCGAGGCCCAGGACGGAAAGGCGGTCACAGCCGTTGTGACAGAGCTTCTACATGAGTCTGGAAGAGGCGCCCCCCTTGCCAGGATGAGCCTAGAGAAAGGGAAGGAGTTCTATGTCCCTGCCCCTGAGGGCTTAAGCCTGAACAGGAAGATCAGTATAGGTGAGTCGACTGTAGAGGTGGGGAATATCCTCCCGCTCAGGAGCATCCCCGAGGGAACGATCGTCTGCAACATCGAGCGGAGGCCTGGTGAGGGTGCAGCCATAGCGAGATCTTCAGGAGCCTACGCCACACTGGTCAGCCACAGCCCTAGAGGCGCAGAGCTCAAGCTCCCCTCTATGAAGTCCATATACCTAGATGAGAAGTGCAGGGCTATGATAGGGGTCGTGGCTGGAGGCGGCAGAACAGAGAAGCCTTTCCTGAAGGCCGGGTTGAAGATGACCTTCATGAGGGCCAGGGGGAGGAGGTGGCCAAGGGTCAAGGGAACCTCTATGATCGCTGCCTCTCACCCACATGGGGGAGGCAGACATAGACATGAGGGGAAACCGACAACCGTCTCGAGGAATGCACCCCCAGGGAGGAAGGTCGGCCTCATAGCTGCAAGACAGACCGGAAGGGCAAGCAAGAGTAGAGGCATAAGAAGGGAAAGTTCCTGATGATCACCTATAAGCAACCTCTATAGGTTTGTTGAGTGTAGGGCAGGGTCGAGAGGTATGCCGAAAGAGTTCCTTTACAGGGGATTCAACATCCAGCAGCTGAGGGAGATGTCGATGGACGAGTTCATAAAGCTCCTCCCCTCAAGGCAGAGGCGATCCCTCCAGAGGGGGCTAACCCCTGCTCAGAGGAGGCTCCTGGAAGAGATAAAGGAGTTCAGACACGGCTCCAGGAAGGAGTCAGACGTGCTGAAGACCCATGCGCGGGACATGGTGATACTTCCAGAGATGGTTGGGCTCAGAATCCTCGTCCATAATGGGAAGGAGTTCACGCAGGTAGATGTGACTCCTGAGATGGTCGGACACTATCTAGGCGAGTTCGCGATAACTAACAAGAAGGTTGTGCATGGCACCCCTGGGATAGGCGCCTCGAGATCGAGCATGTACGTCCCACTGAAGTGAAGGGTTGACTGAAGTATCTTCTTCAGGGTACGCGCTGAGACGCCAAGAGTCTGCTGCTTGCCTGATGCACCAAGACTCCGCTCAGCAACGAGAGGAGGAGGGGGAGGTAGGCTGAACCGTCCTTCAGGCCCTCCTCTGCCACACGTGCGGTCTTAGAATCTGAACCCCCAGAGATCAACATCTCAGTCGCTGCCTCAGGAGAACCCCCCTCAAGACTAGTAATGGCTGAGACGAATGCGAGAGCAGCTATGACGCCCAAGCTTACTGAGAAGACTTCAAGCCTCAACCCATTTCAAGACCGTTAGTCTCTGTCTTGAACTTAACCCTTACGACCTCTATGAGGCGTTCAGGTGTTAGAACAGCCTCTCCTGCCATGTTCGAGCAGCCTCATAAGTGGTAGCGGCTGCGGCGCAGGAGGTTAATGCCAGAGTCATCAACTCAGGCCGCAGCCCCGATATAAGTGACTCAGCAAGATAATAGATCAGGGCTGTCCAGAAGAAGGCGGCGTAGAACAGGTATCTTGGCAGCATCAACCTGCCGAAGCGGATGAACTGTCTCAGGACTCCGACTTTAACCACCTCTGCCAAGATATACTCGCCTCCAGGAGTCTTTTCGAGAAGTCCAAGCCTCCTGAGCTTCTCCAAGTGGTAGAGCGCTGTGCTTGGGCTTGAGAGTCCCAGGGCTCTCTGGAGCTCCCGGATTCCAGTAGACCTATTCCTTGAGAAGAGCTCCCAGTAAACTCTGGCCTCTCCTACCT
>JAGTQV010000038.1:0-10919 GCA_018397035.1 Candidatus Bathyarchaeota archaeon
CAATGATGTTTCTGGGGTCTGAGGTCTACGGCAGGACGTTGGGCCTCATAGGGCTTGGAAGGATCGGTTCAGGTGTTGCTGAGCGATCTAGAGGTTTCCGGATGCGGCTGTTATACAACGATATTGTGAGAGCCTCGCCGGAAAAGGAGAGGGATCTGGGAGTTGAGTACGTTCCTTTAGAGAGGCTGCTGAGGGAATCTGACTTCGTCACGGTCCATGTGCCGCTAACACCCGAGACCCGCCACCTCGTAGGTAAAGAGGAGCTCAGAAAGATGAAGCCGAGCGCCCACCTGATCAATACCTCCAGAGGCCCTGTTGTCGATGAGGAAGCGCTCATCCTCGCTCTCCGCGAGGGGTGGATCGCAGGAGCTGGACTGGATGTCTTCGAGAAAGAACCTATCCCCCCAGATAGCCCTCTGCTCAGCTTGGATAATGTTACGCTCGCCCCACACGTCGCCAGTGCCACCCGGGAGTCAAGATACGGCATGGCAAAGATGGCTGCTGAGAACATACTCGCTGTCCTTAAGGGGGAACGCCCGCCGCAACTCGTCAATCCAGAGGTTGTGAATGTGAGGCCGCCGTCTGAGGCAAGAGTCATCTGAACCTGCCTTTGATGTAGGAGAGGCTGGATGTCGATCATCACTAATAAGGAGGTTCTTCTGAACAATGCGAGGACCTCACGCTCTCGAAGAGCTCGGGAAGCCGTCCTCGGCGCGTTGGAGGCGGCTCTCGAGTCGTCTGACCCCTATCGACTGATACTCGACCATGTTAGAAGGTCGGGATCAAGATTGGTTGTAGACTCGGAGAGTCTAGACCTAGACGACTTCAAGTGCGTATACGTCATCGGCGGCGGCAAGGCTGGGGGGGCGATGGCGGAGGCCCTCGAAACACTGCTGGGGGACCGGATAACCGGAGGCCTAGTAAACGTTCTTGAGAACACAGGCTCAAGATACCGCACAACTAGAGTGGTGCTGAATGAGGCAGGACACCCCATCCCGACTGAAGACGGACTTGAAGGAGCGAGGAGAATGCTGGAGATTGCTGAGCGCGCTTCTGGTGAGGATCTCATCATATGCCTTATCTCGGGAGGCGGGTCAGCGATGATGACGGTGCCGAGAGAAGGTGTAGACATCGAAGACAAGCAAAGTGTCACACGATTACTTCTCCATGCGGGCGCGGACATAGGGGAGCTCAACACTGTGAGGAAACATCTATCCACATTCAAGGGTGGGTGGCTTGCAAAGAAAGCGGAGCCGGCGACGGTATTGAGCTTGATACTCTCCGATGTGATCGGGAGCCCTCTGGACACTATCGCTTCCGGGCCTACTGCACCGGACAATACGACTTACAGAGACGCTGTACAGGTCCTGCACAAGTTTGGATTATGGGATCAGGTCTCAAGTTCAGTTAGAGAGACGCTGGAAATGGGGTTGAGAGGCCATCTTCCAGAGACGCCAAAGCCTGGCGAGACCGCTTTTCTTAAAGTCAAGAACATCGTCATTGGTGACAACCGCAGAGCCTGCCTTGCGGCAAAGAAGAATCTAGTCGAACAGGGATTCAACGCACAGTTCCTAACCTCATACCTGAAGGGTGAAGCGAGACAGGCAGGGCTCCTCCTCGCCTCGATCGCCTGTGAGATAATCAGTAGTGGTAATCCTGTCTCAAAACCCGCCGCAGTCATCGTTGGAGGTGAGACCACAGTCACCGTTACAGGGAGAGGTATCGGCGGCCGCAACCAAGAAGTTGCGTTGAGCGCGGCAACAGCGATCTCCAGAACGGACGGTGTCAGCTTCGCATCTATTGGGACCGACGGGATCGATGGGCCGACAGACGCTGCCGGAGCGATAGTCGATGGTATGACCGTAGCCAGAGCCCAGGAGATCAATCTCGACTGCTGGAGATTCCTGAAGGAAAACGACTCATACAGCTTCTTCTCAGAACTCAAGGATCTAGTAATCACTGGGGCAACAGGGTCTAATGTCAACGACGTCGCCGTCCTATGTGTAGTCTAGGGAAAACCTAGACTCAAGAGATAGGGGAAGATGATCTCTGTGCAGTCGACGTCTGACAGTCTCAGGCTTGGAAGACGAAGAAATCGCCAACCTGAAATAGCAGTCCTTCATGACTTCGTCCTTGATCACTATGTGATATTCAAATCTCAGCTGAATAAGTCTCTTCTGCAGATGAGACATGTTGCGGCTCGCGGCGGCGGTAACATAGTTGTAGGTCAGTACCTGGTGCGTGGTGGAAAAGCAGCCAACCTTGCGTCTGCACTGGCACGGCTCGGAGCCAAGACACATCTGATTGCAAGAACGAGCGGACTCGGTCGTCAACTTGCTGAGACGCTCCTTAGGCCTGCCGGTGTAGATACGTCATGCATCAGAACAGACGGCACGCTCGCACTCACGGTCTCCCTCGAGATCCCGATAGACGGAAGACTGACGAACATAATGTTGAGTGACCCAGGCTCTAACGCTGACTTCAGCTTCTCGGACATCGGAAGAAAGGGATTGATGACCATAAGAGAGGCTGATGGTGTCGCGCTGACGGATTGGGCTCTCAATAGAAAGGGCACAGGCCTCGCCGAGGGCGTCTTCAAATACGTAGGCCGGGAGAAGTTGCTGTTGCTAGATCCCGGTGACGTCTCTCGAAGGCCAGGTGATCTGAGAGGCCTCATTGACAGAGTCTTGCGCAGAGGCTATGGGGTACTCAGTATAAACGAGAGTGAAGCACTCTGTCTTGCAGAGTCTTTGATTGGCGGGAGGATGGGCAAAGGTCGGGACTCCCCCGAGCTCAGAGGTTTGAAAGCGGCAAGGGAGCTCGCCTCCGAACTCGGTATCCGCGTCGACCTTCACACAAGTCTGTTCTCTGCTTCATTCAAGGATGGCCATTCATACGTATCACCCACTTACCGGGTTGAGGTGAGACGGGTAACAGGGGCTGGCGACTCCTGGAACGCCGGCAACATGTATGCAGAGTGGGCGGGTCTTTCAGATGAGGAGCGCCTCGAATTCGCTAATGCTCTGGCGGCCTACTACATCTCACATCCTTCTGCGCAGCACCCTACTCGAGCCGAGGTGGAGGGCTTCATCCTCTCTCGCCGCCGTCGCAAGAGAGACCTTCGGCGCCTGGGGGTTCGCATTCAGCCGATTACCTGCTGAGGAGCTTGGACGCCCTTGCCACCTGATGACCCTAGTTTCCGCCCCCTCGTTTTTCAATGAACTTCAGGAGGTCTACGAGGCGGCAGGAGAATGCCCACTCATTATCATACCAGGCGAAGACCTTGGCAAGGGACTTCCCGAGGACCATCGTGCTCAGTCCATCCACGACAGCAGAGTGAGGGTTGCCTACTACATCTGAGGAGACAAGCGGCTCCTCCGTATATTGAAGTATCCCCTTCAGAGTCGTGTCAGCAGCCTGCTTCAATGCTTGATTGATCGAATCGACGGTGACCTCTCTGCTCAGCAGTGTAACCAAGTCAATGATTGAGCCGTTTGGGACAGGCACCCTCAAGGCGACACCGTCGAGTCTGCCCTTAAGTTCAGGGATAACCTCGGTGACGGTCCTCGCGGCGCCGGTTGTCGTGGGTATTATCGATAGACATGCTGCTCTGGCGCGGCGCAGGTCTCTATGTGGCAGGTCGAGTAGCCTCTGATCATTAGTGTATGCGTGGCATGTCGACATCAGCCCGTACTCGACGCCGAAGTTATCATTGAGGACTTTGACCACTGGTGCAAGACAGTTTGTCGTGCAGGATGCCATTGAGATTATGTTGTGTCTCTTCGCGTCGTACTTATCTTGGTTAACCCCGAGAACGACTGTTATGTCCGGGTTCTTCGCCGGGGCTGTTATGATCACTTTCTTTGCGCCCGCCGAGATATGTTTGGCTGCGTCCTCGCGACTAGTGAAGAGGCCGGTGGACTCGAAGACGTAGTCTACCCCCATAGGTTCCCACGCTAGGCTTGATGGGTCTCTCTCGGCCAGGACCTCAGTCCTCCTGCCATTCACGCTGAATGCGCGTTCCTCAACCTTGACTTCTGCCTCTAATCTTCGGAGGACAGAATCGTACTTTAAGAGGTGGCCCAGTGTCAGCGCATCCGCAATATCGTTCACTGCGACTATCTCAAACTTGCCCTGGAATTCCCTGTCGCGGAGAGACGCTCGATATAGGTTGCGGCCGATCCTCCCAAACCCGTTTATCGCAACTCTCTTCTTCATCCAGATTTTCACTCAGGCAGATTTGACAGATTATCTGTCATTCTGCCTTTTGAAACCTATCCTTCAGCTTCTCCAAGACACTGGGGAGGGTGGTGTACTCCATTTCCTCAGGTCCGAGCCTGTGAGGGATGAATGGCCCATGGGCTCTCATATAGTATGCTATCTCGCTAGCCTTGGTCCGCGCTGTGTCGAAGGCAGGGTCGGCAAAGAGGTCTGAGGGCCCGACCAATCTTGCATTTGAGACCTGAAAGCCGAGGGCGACGACTCTGGGCGGGCCATCGAATCTTGTGCATTTGTTCTGGGACTCACTGACACTGACCGGCATCAAGGGGCCATGGTGTGAGCCCCGCATCCAACCAGGGACAAGATGCGGGAAGGCGAATGGCTCAAGCACCTCTCCGACAGCCGGGAGCCCGCTTTGCGCTCGTACTATGCACACCGGATCATCCTTGCCAACATATCTGCCTGCGATCATCGAGAGCCTCGCAGTGCTGGCTGCGGCAGAGGGTAATCCGTCCTTCCTAAATACCTTGGAGATGACATACCTGTTGTGGTCTCCAATCAGTGCAAGTAGGTCGTAGAGCTCCTCAGGGCACCTCAATCTGACCGAGAGGCCTGTATGGGTGTCCAAGACATCGAAGGAGAAACCGTTGTGAAGTACCGGGTCGATCACGAGGCCGGCCGTGTTGAAAGGATCCGCGAAGATCTTGTATAATGGCAGGTTCCAAGCACCAGGTGATGTCTTGTCTGCCAGCAGAATCACTATTGGATCGCTGGCCCTTTCTTGGAACTCTAGCTCTGCAGCACCAGGACCCATCCCTCTGACATTTCCTGAGAATGCTTCAGCCAGAAGATCTTGGCCTGCGGCGTAGAGCTTGAGTGGCCTGGAGACCTTCTCGGTTACTTCCGTGAATGTAGCCCAGGCCAACTCGTGTATCTTTGTGTTGTTCTCACCCATGCGATGGCTCATTATGAGTTGGAGGTCGTCCCCGCAGTGTGTCACGTGGAAGTCCACCAGCAACTCGTCCCTGCGCGCACGCTCCAGCCTCTCTCTAGCAACCTCGAGTTGCTTGGGGTGGACTACGTGGTGGCCGGCCAATGATCCGACATCGGCCTTTATGACTGATATAGTCGTCATATCCTTCATGGACAAGCTTCATTCCCAGTTCCTGTTCATGTGCGGAGGATTCGATTTACATCATTTGCAAGCTTCTTAACCTTTTGACGTAATATCGCCGGCTCTTGGCGCATGTCTCCTTGTAATATCACGTTCACTAGGCAAACCTGTCGAAGATCGAAACTTTAGATACTGGCGGAATCAGTATCTGCGGCAAGGCGTATCTAGTGATGAAGCCGATTACTTTCCCCTTGATTCTCGTCAATCTCAAGGCATACTCAGAAACGATTGGAGACAGGGGTGAAGAGCTCGCTAGGACGGCTGCGCAGGTCATGTCAGATACTGGCATATGCATCGGCTTGGCCCCTCAGTTTACTGAGATAAGACACCTCTCTAAGCTAGGTATCCCGATATTCTCCCAGCACATCGATCCAATTAAGCCGGGAGCGTATACGGGTCATGTCCTTCCAGAAGCGATAGCGTCTGCAGGCGCAGTCGGCACAATCCTGAATCATTCAGAGAGACGACTAGGAATATCGGAGATAGAGTTGTCGGTGAAGAGGGCAAAGGCAGCGAATCTGGTATCAGTTGTATGCGCTGACTCCACAAGGGTTGGGGTGGATGTAGCGTCGCTCGGCCCTGAGATAGTCGCCATTGAGCCGCCGGAGCTCATAGGAACTGGAATAGCCGTCTCAAAGGCGAAGCCTGAGATAGTCTCGAGGTCCGTCGAGGCCGTCAAGAGGGTCGACCCGAATATCGCTGTGCTCTGCGGCGCAGGCATCTCCTCCGGAAGCGATGTCGCCGCCTCGATCAGACTCGGCAGCAGCGGGGTCTTGGTCGCCAGCGGAGTTGTCAAGGCACAAGACTGGAAGAGCATTCTTCTCGAGATGGCGCAGGCTGCTGAGAATGCTTGGCCGGGTGAGGACCGCTGTTGAAGCTCAGAATCGAGTGTCCGCCCTGCCTCGTAAACAGGGCATATGTCGAGTCTGAGAAGGCATCAATGGATCCAGAGGTAAGACTCAGAGCCCTCCTGGAAGCAGTCAGACAGATCGGCTACAATATCAGGCCAGACGTCACACCTGCATACCTCGGAACGATAAGGGATAGAGCCATAAAGCAGGCCTCGGACAACCCTGACCCCTTTAAGGAAGATAAGGCTGCCAGCAACGAGGCGGCGCTGAGATTGATGCCGATAGCACAGGGATATGTTCAGAATGGTGCAGACGAGTCTGAGAGGCTGAGAAGAGCATGCCTAGTCTCGATAGTCGGTAACGCCTTCGAGTTTGGAATAAGAGGGTACGAATTCAGCTATGATGATCTGCCGCGGCTGATCGAGAATGCTGAAAAAGACATCGCAATCGACGACATAACAAAGTTTGAGTTGATATGTGAAAAGGTGGAGCATGCCCTCTTGTTAACCGATAATGCAGGGGAGATAATCTTTGACAAGATCTTGGTGGGACAGCTCAAACGCATGGGCCTCAGGGTTGCTGTCGCTGTCAAGGCTGCGCCAATAAGCAACGATGCAACAATGGAGGATGCTTTGGTGGCGAATATGGCTGAAGCAGCGGATAGGGTGATAACTACTGGAACAGACTCTGTGGGCCTGCTTATCGAAGAGTGTAGTAAAGACTTCCTCAACACATACACCGAAGCGGGACTTGTGATAGCGAAGGGAATGGCTCATTACGAGACGCTTTCAGAAAGCCGGATGGCTCAGCCTCACATCTTCCTGTTCAGGGTGAAGTGCACGGCGATAGGCAGTGATCTCGGAGTACCCTTGGGCAAGAATGTTGCATACCTGGTCGAGCCGGAGCCTTTGGAAGGCCAAGGCGCCAGCTCCTGAAAGCTTCGGAACTCGCTTCAGATACGCCTCAGTATGCTAATAGTACTACTGATTTGAGTAGCATTAATAAGACACCTGCGGACGTAGACTAGTCCAGGTGCATAGAATGGCATTCATAGGTCCTTGGGAGATCGCGTTGATCTTGGCGATCGTCCTCATCCTATTCGGTCCAAAGAAGCTTCCAGAGCTCGCAAAGGCGCTAGGTGACTCCATCAGGCAGTACCGACAAGCCTCTGAAGGGGTTCCGACGACCCCCACCACAACTACGCCAGCGCAATCGCCTCAGTTCAAGCCCAAAGAGTCTGAACTGCTCATTGAGACCGCGAAGAAGCTCGGTATCCAGACTGAAGGTAAGACGATGGAGCAGATATCTAGGGAGATCACAGAGGCCGCGTCCCAGTCCACAAAGAAGTGAGCCGAGACAGCAGACCATTACTGACCCTTGCTGGAATAGCAGTGGCCATGTTAGGCGCCATAATCCTGGCTGGCGGTACGAGTTCCAGATTCGGTCGGAGCAAAGCCCTAGCCGAACTTGGCAACAAGCCACTCATCCGTCACGTTATCGATCCATGTCTAGCCGTCGTAGATAGTGTCATAGTCGTCGTATCCGGCTGTGAAGACGCGACAGCCTATGCCTCTATCCTCCCAGCCGAGGTGGGTCTTGTCAAAGACACAGGAGAGCATAGGAATCCGCTCCACGGTCTGGCCTCAGGGATTACGGGACTTGACTCCGAGTATACAGTCGTTCTAGCCTGCGATACCCCCTTCATCACGGTCAAAGTTCTGGAGCTGCTTTTCAAGAAAGCGGTCGGGTTTGATGCTGCAGTCCCACGTTGGCCGAACGACTACATCGAACCACTCCACTCAGTCTACAGGAACAGAGCAGTCAAGGAAGCTCTGCCACGTATCACGGGAGATGAGAACACAGGAGTCTCAGGTCTCGTGAATGCACTCCACTCCGTGAGATATGTGAGACTTGAAGAGATTAGAAGTGTCGACCCTAACCTCGCCTGCTTTCTGAACATCAACACTTTGCAGGATCTGGAGCGTGCTCGCCTGAGCTTCACCGGACAGAGGAATGCACAGATAGAACACTGCGGCACGACTGAGATTACGGTCGGGTAACTGGAGGCTGGCCTAGATAGCTACGGCTGAACTTCCAGAAAAGAGGATGAGTTTCTGGGAGCATCTGGATGAGCTTCTCTCTAGGCTGAGGATAATCTTCATCTCGATAATAGCCTCGGGATTGCTGATCGGCTTCTGGCCCGCTGACCCGCGGGGTTTCCTAGATCCAACAGGCCTTTACAGGCCGATGATCTCGGTGGTAATGCAGAAGATGAGGAACGACCTTCTCCCAGCCGGTGCAAGGCTGATAGCAGGAGGGTTGATGGACACCGCCTACGTCTACATAACCTTGTCATTCCTCGTTGGAATAGTCATATCATCCCCCCTTATCGGGTACCAGCTCTACGCCTTCATTAATCCAGCCCTGTACCCACATGAGAGAAGATATGTCGCCAGGTTTCTCTTCGCTTTTCTCGGACTGTTCGCATTCGGCGTGGTGATGGCCTACTACTTGATGCTCCCGCTATCTTTCAGGATAATTGTCTGGTTCATAGAATCCGGTGGGGCTGAGCCCTTGATTAACATCCAAGACTTCTACAACATGATCATAACCTTGATGGTAGGTTCAGGCCTGCTATACACTGCCCCTGTCTTCATTGTACTCCTCGTCCAAGCGGGGATACTGCCAGCGAATTTCATATCCGGAAAACGAAAGCTGATGTACGTCGGTTTCCTGGTTGTCACGGCCGTGATAACGCCTGACCCTACCATAATAACTGACGTAATCATAATGCTCCCATTCATCATGATATTCGAGTCTGCGGTTCTGGCCGCCAAGAGGGTTGAGAGGAAAAAGGCTCAGCCTGCAGGCTAGACTCCTAACTCCAAGAGGCGCGCCGGAAGCTTGGCAGACTCATCCGTAAACATCATGCGTGGCGCGTCCCTTCTTGTGCTCGAGACCTCATTCAGCGCCTTTATCGGCATCTTCGCCTTCGCCCTGATCAGCCGCCTAATATCAAGGTCAGAGATGGGTATGATGACCGTCCTTCTACTACTCTCAAGCACACTTCAGCTAGTATCGAGTCTAGGTCTGCCTAATGCAGCGACCAAGTTCATCGCTGAAGCCATAGCGGTAAAGAACATTGCCGCCGCTGCGGCCGTTGCTTCGAAAGTCATCAAGACCACCCTTGCAGCCGCTTCAATCTCGTCAACCTTGTGCTTTGCATTTTCAGGAATCCTCTCAGACCTGCTTCTGGGAACTTCTCAGCACTACCTGCTTTTTCAGGTTCTTGCCCTCAACATCTTCTTCGCAAGTCTGGTCCCAGTCTTGACAGGGGTGCTGCTGGGGATGAAGTGCCTCAGGGAAATTGCGATCTTTGGAGTTGTAAGCTTCTCCTTGCAGCAGATGCTTGTGGTACTGTTGCTTCTATGCCACTATGGTCTCTTCGGGGTTGTTGTCGGTTGGGTGGTGGGCAACCTGTTCAACTTCATAGCCTCCGCGTTGTTGATCACACGTTCACTAAATCTCTCTGAAGCCGAAAGGCTTGATCCACGGGCGCTCCTGAGTTACTCCTGGCCCCTTTACCCCGTGGCGTTTGTAAGTCTGCTTGACAATTGGTTTGACAGAGTACTATTCATAGGTCACTCGCTCAGTGAGTTAGGGATATATAATGTTGCGTACAAGGCCTTCGGTTACTTCTACTCGATACCTATTGTCGTCTCCGACGCTCTTTTTCCGCACTTCTCCGAGCTGAGGAGCAGAGAAGGTCTTGACCGATTGTCTTCCGCCTTCAAATCAACATCGAGGTACCTCACCCTGATTGCCACGCCACTTGCGCTAGGGGTCGCCGCATTAGCGTGGCCCCTCATCACACTCTTCGCCGGTCGAGGTTATGCGTCCGCGGCTCAACCTCTGTCAGTCTTGTGTGTCTTCTCCACAGTCTCTTCAATTGGACTTGTACTGGGGAAGATCCTGCTAGTCCTCGGTGAGACCCGAGGCTACTCACTGATAATCTTCAGCACCGTTCTGGCAGGCATGGCTGTCGGAAAGCTCTTGGTTCCGTTGCTAGGTCCTCTGGGAGCTTCCTTCGCCAGAGCGGCCTCGATGCTCCTCGCCCTAGTTCCTATGCTGGTCGTCACCTCAAGGAAGATCAAGATTCGAATAGACGGGGAGGCGCTCTGGAAGAGCTGGACAGCTGGAGTCGCTATGTCGGCCACCCTGTTCTTGTTGCGGTGTGTCTCAGACGATGTTCTACTGTTACCAGCCTACGTCGCGATTGGAGCGGTAACCTATATGCTGATGCTTAGGTCTTTGCATGCGGTCACAGAGAAGGATTTGGAGTTTGTAAGAAGGCTCTTAGGTCTCAGACTCGGCGAATCGACCTCAAGTCTTCTGAGGAGAGTCTTGATGCCGTAGAACTCTTATTTACTCCTCACGCTGAGACATCAGGTTTGCTGGACCCTTGTCGCTGAGAAAGACTGTGGTGGGCAGTTTTCCAAGATTGCCGTTTGGAATAGATCAAGCCATCAGAGCAGTTATCGATCTGCAGCTGCAAGCAGGAATGGATATAGTGTCTGATGGTGAGCAGAGGGCTGATATGATAACCTATTTTAAAGAGATCCCTGGACTCGGCCGCTGTGCGAAAGGGTTGGCTGTAGACACGAAGATATCCC
>JAGTQV010000038.1:10932-14083 GCA_018397035.1 Candidatus Bathyarchaeota archaeon
TCTGGAGGTAGCGAAGGTAAGGGACTTCATCACGGCGAGGGATTATTTGAGGAGGCTTGGTAGAGAATGGGTCTTTCTGAAGACGGCTGTCACTGGTCCGGTGACGCTTGGATTCACCTGCGCGATGGCCGGACTTAAGCACTACTCGGGGCTGCTGGATCAGAGGCTCTACATCGACCTGTCAGAAGCTCTTGAGCCGGTGATAACAACCTTGCTCGACCTCGGTTCATATGTGCAGATAGACGAGCCAGGCCTATCCGCAGGTTATGTTGATCCATCTGTGGCGATACCCATCCTTAGAGGCCTATTCAGCCATGTCAGCGCAAAGAGGAGGTTACCTGGAAGTGTGAGTATCCACGTATGCGGAGGTCTGGGCAGGTCGCATAAGATCATGAGGGGATTGCTTGAACTCGACGTAGATGTTCTAAGTCTTGCCTTCAGTGGTCCGACGGAGAGGTCTAATCTCGACCTCGTCTCTGAATCGCTGCTTGAGGGCAGCGGTAAACGTCTTGGGGTTGGGTGCACTCCGGTGTCTCTCAGGGAGAAGGGGGAGGTTGAGGGGGCTGCGGAGATCTATCTGAGGATCAAGAGGATTTGTGACAAGGTTGGGCGAAGGAATGTTGCCTATGCGCATCCAGACTGCGGCCTTAGGGGAACGTCACTCGAGGTTTCTGAACTCATCTTGCAGAGGTTTTCTGAAGGAGTAGATCAATACAATCGATATGGCTGAATCGTGTATATGCTTACGATTCTGACTCAAGCGTTGCTGAGAGCCCCCCTGTGGGGATAGGGTGCTGCGAGATCCTTTCTCTTCCAGAGCGGGGAGATCTCTCTGAGACGTCCGACCACTTCAACCAAGGTGTCGCAGACGAACTCCACATCATCAATCGTATTCCTTCTGCCTAGGCTTAGCCTGAGGGAGCCATGAGCTTGGACCTCATCCAGACCTATCGCCATTAGAACGTGGGAGGGGGTTAGCTTCTTTGATGAACATGCGGAGCCAGTCGAGGCCGCTATCCCCTTCTCGTCGAGGCTCAGAAGCAGTGACTCACCCTCAACTCCGGAGAATCTGAAGTGCGCATTGTTCGGAAGCCTCTTATCAGGACTGCCGTTGAGGTACGACTCCTCGATCTCGCTTAGGACTCTACTGATAATCCTGTCTCTCATATGTGTGAGATTCTTCGAATCCTCTTGCATCCTCAATCTGGCCAGTTCGGCTGCCTTTCCGATCCCGACTATTCCCGCGACGTTCTCTGTCCCGGACCGAAGCCCTTTCTCATGTCCACCGCCACTGATGATCGGATCGATCACTATTCCTTCCTTCTTGTAGAGTGCGCCGACACCCTTTGGGCCGTAGAACTTATGTGCGGAGATCGAGAGCAGATCAACATCCAGCTTCTTGAGGTCTATCTGGATCTTGCCTGCTGTCTGGACCGCATCTGTGTGGAAGATGGCGCCGTGTTCATGAGCTATCTGTCCAATCTCTTGAATCGGCTCGATCGTTCCTATCTCATTGTTCGCGTGCATAACGGTTACTAGAATTGTCTCCTCAGTTATGCTGCTCTCCAACGATTCCATTTTAACTATCCCTTCATTGTCGACTGGTAAGTAGGTGACCT
Source organism: Candidatus Bathyarchaeota archaeon (assembly GCA_018397035.1). Lineage (GTDB taxonomy): Archaea > Thermoproteota > Bathyarchaeia > 40CM-2-53-6 > RBG-13-38-9 > JAGTQV01. Next base: position 12,552 of record JAGTQV010000038.1, read on the forward strand.
CGAAACCCTGTGACTGAAGGGCTCGGCATGTCTCAAGCACTGCTGGATGCTCTATGCTGCTTGTTATTATGTGCTTGCCCTTCTCTCTATGCCGGTAGGCCACGCCTTTTATCGCTAAGTTGTCTGATTCAGTGCCGCCGCTTGTGAACAGGATCTCTCTGGGTGAGGCGTTGACCAGTTCCGCCACCTGTTTCCTAGCCTTCTCCAACCCGTCGTAGGCTTCGCGTCCGAAGGAGTGTATGCTCGAAGCATTTCCGTATCTGTCCTCCATGTAGGGGATTATGGCTTTGATGACTTCGGGATCCACCTGGGTTGTGGCTGCGTTATCGACGTATACTCTTCTCATATGAGGTACGCCTTTCAGCCCTGTGGGGTACATGCACATGTTATAACGTCGTTATATTTTAACATTCTCACTTCAAGCTAGGAAGCGGCCTCAAACATGGAAACATCCGCTTGGCAATTTTCAATTTTAGCATCACTGAACAGTTTATACATCACCAATGTGTTCTGGATGGTACTGGGGTGTAGAAACTGAGGAGGATACTGGCCTCAATATGTCTGACTGTAGGTCTACTCATGCTGGTCACTGGCCTGTACATTGATCAAGTCAGATATCTTGAAACACTCATAGGATCTCATGGTGTCCCTTAGGTGAGATCGATGCCCAGCGGAGAGATCGTGAAATCGAGCAGACACAGGATCCCATATTCCGTTCTTCGCAACTTCATTGAGTTAGCAGGATTCCTACTCCTCAACGCTCTTATCTTCAAGTACGTATACCCCTTCATCGACGTGGAAGCTTCTGCAGTGCCTATTCCAGTTCTTATGAGTCTGAAGTCCAGCACAAGTCTCGCGGCCGGAGCGCTTGACTATGTTCAAGTCATGTTTTCCAGACCGATCTTCCCACTTCTCCCTTTCGCAGTAGTGCTTATAGCAGGTTCTGTTGTTGGGAGGCTTCTTTGCGGGTGGCTCTGCCCCATCGGCTTCATACAAGACCTCATACTGAAGATGAGAGGAAACGGATCGAAGGTCAACCCTAGGACACATGCTGCACTGGTAAGATTGAAGTACCTCTTGCTTTCCGTCACACTATTCTTTTCGGTTACCCTAGCTCTTTCACTGCAGGCTGGGGAGAGCAAATACAAGGAGGCGCTAGGCCCTTTTGCGAAGGGCCTCTTTCTCCCAATCCAGCCGGAGACAGCGCTATTTGCGAATCTGCCGAGGCTCATTCAGTCGGGAGCAGAATCAGGCCTGCTTGACTTCTCAGGCCCAACCGCGCCGGGTTTTCTCGTGCTCGCAGGATTCGCACTTTCACTGCTCCTGCTTGCTGGCGCTTACATGGTTCCCTGGTTCTGGTGCAGATATCTCTGCCCCACTGGAGCACTGATGTCGATATTCATGCGTTTCAGCTTTATGGGAATGAAGCGGGATCCTTCGAAATGTACGAAGTGCGGCGAATGTGTTGAGGCCTGTCCTATGCAGGTAAGGATACTCGATCTCCCGTGGGAGAAGTTCAACGATCCGGAATG
>JAGTQV010000038.1:14148-14290 GCA_018397035.1 Candidatus Bathyarchaeota archaeon
TACGGGCTGAATTCGCGTCGCACATTCCAAAAACGAAATAAGAGAAGAGGCGGTCAGATATCCTTGCCCATTCGAAGGCCGGGGTGGCCGAACGGTTCAGGCGGCGGGCTGCAGAGCAGCCTCGAAAAAGAGGAACTGTACT
>JAGTQV010000039.1 GCA_018397035.1 Candidatus Bathyarchaeota archaeon
CGGTATCCAGCGCCTAGGTTGGAAATCCTTTGTCGAAACTGATCTAGTCAGATCAAATGTGCAAAAAAAAAGCCGGCTAGACACGGTCCAAGATGCCTATCTTAAGAAGTCTTCATGAGGGAAGCAAACCCGTACAGCAGAAAAGGAACGGTTACACAGGTGATCAATGCGCCTCCAAGACCGACGACATCAACGAGGAGGCCCGCTATGAACGGGCCGAACACGGCGCCGATAGTGCCTGAGTATGTGACTAAGCCTGTAACAAGAACTATCTCCTCCCGACTTGCATAGTCTTGAGCCAGACCGATAGTCAGGTTCCAGTAGGCATAACATACAAGACCGAACAGAGCAGCCACAGACATCAATACATCGAATCCGTAGAACCCGCTGTAGAGGACGTAGCTTACTACTCCTGCTGAGATGCCTATCGCACCGTTCAGTAAACCCCTTCCAATCTTGTCGGACAGCAGGCCGAACGCGACTGAGCCAATTGCACCGAAGATAGAGACAGTACCGATCAACAGTCCTGCTTGTGAGACTTCTAGGCCCTGAGTCCTCAGCAGGAAGGTTGGTGTCCATGAGAGAAATGTTATGAATGCAAGATTGGCTGAAGCCATCATCAAACATAGCGATATGACATTTCTGTTTTGGAGGGCCTTCCTGTATGTTCCCTTCACGCTGGGGATCCCGTGTGAGACCGATTGGCTGCCCGCATACAGAATCAGGAGAACCACAAGGACTGGAAAAGCTACTGACCCCAAGATCTTGAATACCTCCCTCCAGTTATGCATCTCAAGAACCGTTCCTGCGAGCCACGGTCCGATGAAGCCGCCCAAGGCGAAGAGGCTGTTGGTGAATCCGAGCAGGAAACCTCGTGACCTCGGCAGCACATCTCCGACAAATGCGTATAGTGTTGAAACCAATATTCCGGCGCCGAAGCTTGCAATTACGAATGCTAGCAGACAGGAGTTGAAGCCAGCAGTGAAACCGGCTAACACGATCCCTGACGTAAGAAGAAGATAGCCGAGGAGGAGGGACTTCTCACGTCCAATCGCATTTGATATGTATCCAACGAGTGCCATGGCTACTGCTGTGCTGAGCATAGCGGAGGAGATCAGGGATCCAGCCTCAACATCGCTCAGAGTGAACTCAAGGCTGATTCTAGGAAGAACCACCCCGCCAATGGTCCGGAACATGGCGAAGAGTACATATCCGCTAAGGAACAATAGCAGTATCAGTCTCTCTGTCTTCCTCATCTGATGCAACATTCCAATGCGATGCTGAAGGAGCCAACTGTCAGGTTTCAGAAGAAAGGGCTTTCGGTGATTATGGAATCTATTGTGAGCACCGTGTTAGTTACGTTATCACTCTGTGATGCTTGTCGAGATTGAAAAGGGTCAAAGGGCCCCAGTTTCTTTTGGACTCAAGCCCGCATTAGCGGCGGTACTGGGCTGCCCGACCGGACGAGCTCGGATCGTTTGCTGGTAGAGATCTTCCTAGGCTGTTTCAGCCCTCTCAACGGTTATTGTGCAGTCTGTTACCAATGCGGCTAGGGCGCCTACTGCAGCCAAGATCGGGGAGATGAACGCCCCGACTACCGCGGCGGTTAGAGGGATCTCAAGCAGTGTCTTCCCTTTCTGTTTGATTACTATTCGACGGATATTCCCCTCGTCTATCAGCTCCTTAACCTTCTCAACCAGTCTGCTGCCTGAGATCTCGAACTCCTCCTCCCTTATCCCAGGCCTGTCTTTCAGGATCTTCGAGCCGCAACTCCAGCAGTAGACAGATTCGGTTGGGAGGGCTACCCCACATCTTGAACAGAAGGCCAATCCAGATCACACATAATGGGTTTTCGAGGCGAGAAGATAAGATTTCCCAAGTAGGGTCCATTTGACAATTGAACTTCCACAGGATCTTTTTTCAGCTGAACAGTAGAATGTATATGACATAGACTGGACACGATAACTTTCCTCCTGTGATCAGCCTTGAAGGATGAGGACTCAAGATTTGACCGGATAACCAAGGAGATGTTTGAGACATTCCTCCGTCGAGACCCTGTCTTAGCGACGTCTCTGGGGATACATCGATACGATCACCTTCTGCCTGATGGGACGCTGCAGGCCAAGTTTGAGGATATAGAGGTCATAAAGGGATTCCTGAGCGAATTCGAAGGGTTCACAGGCAAGGAACTGACAGGAGATAGGCTATTCGACAGAGACCTCGCCATCGATTCACTCAGACTCGCACTGTTCTTCGAGGAGGACCTCAGGCTCTGGAGTAGTTCACCGGAGGCCCCCAATACTGTCGGGGCGTCTCTCTTCCTGCTTTTGACCAGGGAGTTCGCACCTCTTGAAGTCCGGCTGAGGAGCATTAGCGGCCGAGTTAAGGCTATCCCTAGATTTCTGAAAGAGTCCAAAGAAAGGATGCTTGACCCAGTAGCGCTATGGACTAGGCTTAGCCTGCAAGCGGCCCATGGCCTCCCCCATCTGTTGAGGGAGACCGTTAGGACAGCTCAGGAGGCTAGATTCGAGTACAGGAAGGATCTGGAGAGAGACTCTGAGGAGGCTGTTGCAGCCGTCTCCGAGTATGCTGGCTGGCTGTCAGATGAAGTGATTCCGAGAGCAAGAAAGGACTTCGCGATAGGAAAAGAGAAGCTTGACAAGATCCTTGAGCTTAGAGGACTCGGACTGAATTCTGATCAGATTCTCGAGTTCGCCTACTCAGCGTTGAACAAGGAGAAAGATAGGCTCAGAGAACTCGCTTCGGAGGTGAAACCAGGCGCCTCAGTCGAGGAAGTGAAGCAGTTAGTCAAGAGCCACCATCCGAAGACCTTCCAGGAAGTAATTGAAGCATATAGGAGATCGATTGAAGAATCGCGGAGATTCATCTTGGAGAGAGGCGCCTTCAGACTGCCGGCGAACGAGGCTGTAATAGTGAAGGAGACCCCTGTTTTCATGCGGAGTCTGGTGAGCACCGCTGCAATCTTCCAACCTGCAAAATTCGACAAGGAACAGGTGAGCGTCTACCTGATTACACCACACCAGGACCCGAAGTACCTTGAGGAGCACAACTACTACTCGATACCGAACACGACAGTCCATGAGGCCTACCCAGGCCACCACCTCCAAGGCTGCTGCGCAAACACGAATGCATCTCTGATACGGCTTCTCACACCGTTCCCGGTGGAGTTTGTTGAGGGTTGGGCCCACTACTGCGAGGAATACATGAAGGAGATCGGTTTCGACACGTCTCCAGAGGCTCGATTCGAACAGATAGCAGACATGGTCTGGAGGGCGGCCAGAATGATCCTTGACATCAAACTGGCCAGGGGAGAGATAACTCATGAGGAGGCTGTGGAGTACCTGATCGAGCAGACAGGTATGGAACGCCAGATCGCCACAGTGGAAGTGAATGAGTATGCTGAGAGACCAACCTACTTCCTAAGCTACTATCTGGGTAAACATATGATTCTGAAGCTGAGACGCGATCTCATGAATAAGCTGGGAGAGGATTTCGACGAGTATAAGTTCCATGATGTACTACTCTATTCTGGGAGCTTACCTATGCGTTACATCAGACGAGCGCTCGAGGAAGCTTTTAACGTCAAACTTAATGACAGCCCACTATGAATAAGGCAGGTAAGGCACATTCAGTGGGGCTTCTGGAGGTTAATGATTGGCAACCTCTCTGGACAGCTTCTTAACAAATGGCAGAGGGGTCTTACTCGCATATGACCACGGTCTCGAACATGGCCCCTCAGACTTTAATGGATCAACCGTGGATCCGGAGTTTATTCTCAATCTTGCATCCAAGGGGGGCTTCAACGGAATCGTGTTGCAGAGAGGCGTAGCAGAGAGATACTATGATGGTAAAGTACCTTTAATCCTGAAGCTGAATGGAAAGACTAACCTGGTCCAAGGTGACCCCGTCTCCAGACAGATATGTTCAGTTGAGGAGGCTGCAGAACTGGGAGCCAAAGCGTTAGGCTACACTATATACCCTGGCAGCATCCATGAAGGTCTGATGCTGCACGAGTTCGGGAAGGTCAGGAAGGACGCTGGGAGAAGGGGGTTGCCTACGATAGCATGGATCTACCCTCGCGGAAGAAGTGTGATGAACGATGTAAGCCCTGAGGTAGTCGCTTACGCTGCAAGGATAGGGCTCGAGATAGGTGCTGATGCAGTCAAGATAAAGTATACCGGGGATGTTGAGTCATTCAGATGGGCTGTGAGGTCGGCGGGTAAGACGAAGGTCTTCATGTCAGGCGGCCCAAAGGCAGATTCTGAGGTTGAGTTTCTCAGGCAGGTCTGCGGGGTCATGGAGGCTGGAGCGGCTGGTGTAGCAGTCGGCAGGAACGTGTGGCAGAGCCACGATCCTTTCAAGATGAGTGAAGCCGTGCGGAGGATAGTCGTGGACAGATGGTCTCTGAATGAGGCTCAAAGACTTCTGGCCTGATCTCCTGAAGTCTGCCTCTGCTTCGACTTCAGGAAGAGCTCGACCTCGCTCCTGAAGGGCATCGCCCTTGCACCAGCCTTGGTTATCTTTATGCTGGCGACTGCATTAGCAAATCTCACGCAGTCCATCAGGTCTTTCCCTTCAAGCCGCGCTGTTATAAAGCCGGCTGAGAAGGCGTCGCCGGCCCCTGTAGTGTCGATGACCTTGACAGGATAGGCTGGAACATGAAGGCTTGTCTTGTTATCAGATGCAGTCACTCCTTCAGCCCCCATCTTCAGTATCACCGTCGTTGGGCCTGTCTTATGTAGGGCCTTAAAGATCTTCTCGGGTTCTGTGTGACCAGTTATCTTCCTCGCCTCCTCAGTATTCATGAGGACCTCGTTGACATTCTTTAGTACTGGTCCAAGCCTCTTCAATCCAAGAGCCGACATGAGACGTCCAGGATCGAAGGAGACGTCGCCGCATCCTTTACTGGCGATTCTAGATGCCCACGTAGCAGTTTCTATGGGAAGTCCAGTTATGTGGATGTGTCTCGCGGATCTTATGTACTCTCTATCTAGGTCCCGCTTCTCCAGTGAGTCGCTTGCGCCTGGGTATCCGTACATTGTAGCCAAGCCTCTCCTGTCGACGGCGATGAATGTCATACCGGAACCTGAGGCTATATCGACCTTCACGTTGCTTATGTCGACGCCGTCACGTTCCAGCTCCTCAAGCAGAACCCTTCCGAAGGTGTCGAAGCCAACAGACCCGATGAATCCGGACTTCAGGCCCAGTCTTGACGCCCCGACCGCAACGTTGGCCGCTGAGCCGCCACCCCCGAATGAGAGGGTTCTTATCCTCGCCTCCTCATCAGGTCTCGGCTGCTTATCGATCTGGACGCGAATATCCATCAGTATGTGGCCGATAGCGACAAGGTCAGGCACTGGGAAAACCTCAGTCATACGTCTAGGGTGAGTCTTCCTCTGCTGAGGTATAAGATCTTCTGAGCAAGATCAAGACTCAGAACTTCAGGCCTGTTCTCTCCAGGGCTCGAAGCAAAAGCCAAGCGATGAGTGTCGCTGGGACAAGTTGTAGACCGATATACATCGGCAAGGCCAACTGATACACGATAAAGGGAAGGCCTAGAACAACCACGACTACTAAGTAGACCGCTGGGACATCGAGTATGGCGAGGGCGAGGCTCATGATGACTAAGCGTGTCTTGATGGAGGATCGCGGGCGCACTTTCTGTATCGATAGGGCTGTGCAACCAGCAACCAGTGCGAAGACCGCGTTTACAGCAGGCCAGAGCCATGATAGGGGATTCGCGATTGTAAGCAGTCCTATCAAGGCTTGAACCTCTGTTGTGATCAATGCACCGATGGGCCCGTAAAGGTACGCTGAGAGGAGGACCCAAGCGTAAGTGTTTGAGTAGCCTAATGGGGTGGCGTTCCCGCCAGTGATCATGGAGTCCGCTCTCTCCAGTATTGAGGCTAGAACCCCGGCGATGACGCCGAAGACCGTTGATGTTAGGATCTCGTGCATTCCCAGTTTGAGTCTTGGTCTAAATACTATGCGCATTTGCCGGAGATCTGTGCTGCGTTGCATGCCGTTCCACTGGTACCATATTTCGAGTAGTTACCTATTTATGCGTAACTGTTTGGCATGCACCGAGGCCGGCTCCGACACCCCCTGAACAAGACCAGACGCAGCTCCGCATAGCCATAAATAACCGTGGAGGCTAGCCTACGGGGAGGTTGCCCTTGCACCCTTCAGGTCTAGCAGCAACCATCAGCATAGCGGCGAATCTAGTCATCACGTTATTCCTCATTCTATCGTTCTTCTACCTTTTCCTAGTCTGGAACTCCAGAGTACATTCAAGACCGGTTAGATACCTTCCACGTGTGACAGCGATGGCTTACGCTTGGCAGTCGGGGAACGTGATCGAACGCAAGATCATGAACTTCCTAGGTCAAGACTACCCGAAGGAGAAACTTGAGATCATAATCTACGACAACGACTCCACTGATGAAACATCTGAGATCTGCAAGCGGTATGAAGGGAGAGGATTGATCAAGTACTACCGGCCGGCGAGACCATACGATCGGAAAGCCCCTGTCTTAGATGAGGCGATTGAGAGAGAAGCTACAGGGGAGATAATTGTCCTCACGGACCCGGATGGTGTTTGTGAGAAGGAATGGATCAAGAAGATAGTTCAGCCATTCTCCGAACCCAAAGTTGGAGCAGCATCTGGGATAACTCACTGTGGGAACTGGCACAAGAACCTCTTCACTAGGCTCAGAGGGATAGAGGATGAATGGTGGAATAACATAGCATTCACTGGGAGAGACGGCAAGGTTAGAATTGCAAGGTTCCAGCCGCTATGCGGCTGCAACTACGCCCTAAGGAGAAGTGCTTGGAAGGATATTGGTGGAAGCCATGGAAGAAGTCTTCTTGAAGATCTCGAGGTCAGCATGAAGCTGTATGAGAGGGGTTGGCAAGTCGCTGTTACCGACGCTAATGTCTGGCAGGAGGAGGTCGAGGACATCGACCAATATATTCGACAGAGGAGGAGGTGGTACTCCTTCAAGTCTAGGCAGGTCATCGGCGGGGAAAGAAGACTTGATCGGTTGATCGGTTCTCTTCCTCAAGGAGTCCAGATCTCAGGCCTCTTCTCACTATTCACATTCTCAGCCGTCATGTCCTGGAACTTTATTTCTTCGAGCATAGGAATGCTGGAGCTCATCTTTGCTTCAACACCCTTCCTTCTGCATAATGCCGCATTGGCGGCGGGGATGCTGAAGGTGAAGAAGAAGCGTTTCATCCCCTATATTCCAGCCTTCCTCACCTTTGATGCCCTCCTCCAACTCTGGTGCTTCATCGATGTCAGGATTCGTTGGAGAGAAGAACAGAAGTGGGTGAAACTCTCTGCTGGAAAGTACTATCATGTAGGCACTGAATTAAGAATGGACTAGCCGCATAATGAACTCAAGCAGGCAAACTATATCTTCACAGAAGGGGTAATCCCATGGAGCGGCCGCACCAACCTATCTGCAGTTCAATGGTGTATTATAGACTTGAGGGTCTTGAATGTTCTAGGCAAGAATCTTCCAGCAACATGGGAAGAGGCTGTGCTGAAGACTTGGAGGGAGGGTTCGCTTGTGTACACTGAATATGAACAGTGGAGCAGGGACTGCACCATGTTGATGGTTGTGCAGGAGCCATTCTCTGAACCGAGAATCCATATGGGTGGACTGTGCGGAGGCTTGAGCGACCTCCAGAGATACGTCAGGGAGGTCGTTGAGGGGTCAGAAGACCACTACGTCCATGAGGGGAGGAGACCCTATGAGTACCATGAGCGCCTCTTCGACTACACAGTCTATGAGAAAGAGAGGATAAACCAGATCGAAGACTTGGTAGGTAGGCTTAGTAAAGGTAAGCCTGTAAAGCTTGATGGAGGAGAGTCCACTGTGTACGGTTACACTCGGAGGGCGCAAGCCATAACTTGGAAGCCTTGGATCGATCCCGGTCTTGAGCACCCTCCATGTCTGCAGAGGATCTGGTGTAGGATAATTGACTCGAGGCTTGTGATGGAGACCTGCTGGCGTTCACGAGATGCCTACAAAGCTGCATTCTGGAACATGTTCGCCCTTACTGAGCTGCAGAAGCATATTGCAAGTGAAGTGAGCCGGCTTACCGGGCAACGGATAGAGCCCGGAGCCTACGTTGACTTCACCAACAGCTTCCACATCTATGAGCGTGACTTTGAGGATGTTGAGAGGAGACTACTCAAACTCGTTAGGGAGAGAGACTTCAGGGGAAGGACTATGGAGACCGCTGACTACCTCAGACACCTACGAGAAACTACGGACCTGTGACAAGAGAGTTTCATCGAGACTGGAGAGAGGCGGATGGCAGCCAGAGACGCCTGGCTGCTCAGGACCTGCTATGCATATCTTCTGTATAGGATAAGGGTCGCTATGGCAGCGATGCCTACCAGAGCTGCTGCAAAGATCTTCTTTCGACTCATCGTTTCACCTCCTCCCAGCTGTCTCTTCCCGACTGGTCGTCGGCTGAAATATTGGTGGTTCTGAGCCTGCAGCATTCAGGCGTTTTGGGATATGGGTCTCTTTCGCTTTGTTTTCTGGATATGCCTAGGAGGCTCACGTTTGCACAGACCTTAGGCAGCAGCTTGTTCAGCACTATTCGTTCATAGAAGACGTCTGTGACTATCAGGAAGGTCATTATGCTCTGCACGACGGTGAAGGCGTCTCCGAAGTTCATAGCATCGACCACCTCGTTGCGGTTTTCTCTCATTTTTGAGAGCGTGCCTATGTGTTACACATACACAGTTATTTAAGGGTATCGCGGCGACCCACCGGTCAAGCATGCAACTGAGGCCTCAACCTCCACATCACAGTGAACGTACTATCATATTCAGTTGTCAGAGTTCCAGACTGGGTGAGCGACGAAGCGGCCGCCTAGATCGCATGGACCGAGAGAACGTCTGAATAATCCCACAGGCAGACACCTTTCATGAAACGACTACGCTCTCCCAAAATAGAAGACGTTTTATCCTTGTAGACCCAACTCCCAGCTCGTAGCATGAACGAGACGATAGTTCCGGAATGTTGTCAAATGAAGAGAGCTTGGCTTTCACCTCTGCTGCTGATGCTTCTGGTCAGCTACTTACAGGCCTCCACTGCCGCTCCACAACTCGTTCTAACGGTCTCGCTGGATATTCAATACGGGACGAGAGAGGGTGAGGCCACAATCACATTCTCCGGCAGAGTCATAGATCCTTACAACAGGACAGTGCAGGGCGCCACCGTCTCCTCCCAGTTGACAGACCCTAACAAGAGCAGCCTGCACATCTCACTCGTATACTCGAAGGGAGACGGGAGCTACCAGAACAGGTTCAACATTACAAACGCGATCCCAGGCAACTACACGCTGCATCTGAAGGCAAGCAAACCTGGCTATGATGATGCAGCACTCCAGGTTCCATTACTGTTAGTCTCAACAGCCTTCAACCTCAAGATCTCACCAGTCTCAAGAACGCTGAAGCAAGGTTCAAACGGCTCTTTTGAGATATCGATAATCCCATTCCAGAGAGATACTCTCCCCCAAGTCTCTGTGAAGATCCTGGGGCTGCCGCCGAGGGTCACCTACAATCTTCTCAACAGGTCCACAGCGATCCCTAGGATCCTGACCCTCACGCTGATAACAAGGCCGGATACACCTGCTGGAACCTACAACTTCACTGTGGTAGGCGAGGCCAGAGGCTACACCCACTCGACTTGGGGTATCCTGGAGGTTGCTGAGGTCCCTCAACAGTCAAGCGAGCCTCCTCCAACAGCACCGTTAGTAGGGCGCGATCAGATTGATGCACTCATACTCCCCATAACGGTAGCCCTTGTCGGAGGTGCGACTTCAATCCTTGTCCTCGGCAGGTTCAGGCTCCTCAGAGCCTCAAGGAGAGTACTTGAGAGGCTAAAGCCGAGTGAGGATAGAGAGTACTTGGCAATTGCCAGAGCGATTGCAAGGCTTGAGGAGCTACGCGCAACGGAGAAGATCGATCAAGAGACCTACAGCAGAGTCAGGCAGGAGTATGAGGAGAGACTCGAGAGGAAGAAGAGGAAGAGTTAGGCTGCGTCGAGGTGCTGCTCCACCCTTCCGATGACCTCTAGGAGCGCCTGTGAGAAGGGATGCTTAGGCTGCTCCACCGCGAAGAGATGCCTCCCCCCATTCGCCTGAATATCACAGTAGCAAGGGATTATGCCTAGGAATGGGAGGTTGAAGATCTTGGTCATCGATTGTTCCAGCTCCTTTTGACCTGCGCCCATCGGAAACTGTTCAGTCGGGATCCTGTTAAGAAGCAGGCCTGTCTTGCGGCCTAGAGACTCATAGATCCCATGAACAAGCTCCTTCGTCCCTTCAATATCGAACTCGTCAAGTTTAGATACGAGGATCACAAAGTCAGAGGATGCCAACGCGTTTATGGAGGAGTATGAGACACCTGGACTCGTGTCGAATATTAGGAAGTCCGCCTCAACCTTACTGTACAACGTGTTCTTCGCTGCCAATGTTCTGTGAAGGGCCCTCATCTCCCACTTCCTGTCTTTCGTCATCATCTCCCTCATCGCTTCTGTGCTGGGGTCCGCGAAGCCGACGTGCAGACGGCCCTTTGTCCGGTATTTCCCTGAGAGATCGTGCAGAGCATCAGTTATCTCACATCTCTCCTCCAAGTAGCCGTTCAATGTATTGTTTATCTTTGTCTTGAATAAGACATGGATGCTCGGCGCTCTGAAGTCATAGTCAAGAAGGCAGACGTTGCGTCCGTTTGAGGCGTAGAGCGCCGCCAGATTCGCTGAGATCGATGTCTTTCCGGTACCGCCCTTGTATGAGTGTACCGCTATTGCCTTGCCCATCCCTACTTCGCCTCTATGTAAAAGTAGACATCATGCCCTCTTCTCTTCTTGGACACGTACCCCTTCGTGACAAGTTGATTAAGGTAGTCGCTTTCAGCTGCTCTGACTCTCCCTGTCTTCTCTGATATCTGAGTTGCGGTTGCCTCGCCGAGCTCTGAGAGGGCAAGAGCCGTCTTCCTCAGGTGGTCTGGTAGGGAGAGCAGGGTTGCAACATCGAGCGGCAACCTCTCATATGAGGGCTTCTTCTTGGGTGCGAGTATCTTCTTGAGCGACTCCTGAATGGTGATGATCCTGTCGAGCTTCATGCCTAGTACAACCATATTCTTGTTGATCTCCTGAAGGAGCTTTGCCAGTTCTGATGAATCAGTCGGTTTATTCATCGATGCGGTTCCCATCACGACCCATACCCATTCGCCGGCTTCTCCGCGATTGTGGTATCGCATCATGGGGGATTCTGTATATATGTGTAACGTAGCAACAGATTTTCGTTGATCAGATACCCCTCCCCCCGGCGCGACACCCTTTGTACACACAACTCTGAAGCGTACACTCAGACTTCGAAAGGATCTTCCTCCACACATGCCTGTGCTGCCAAACAACTTTTGAATAGCCCGGAAACAGTCCTCCACTACACTCTACGGACGTACTTCACAGCGCTGAGGCCAGCAACACAGCCCTCGCCGACAGACTTCGCAACCTGGAATGGGGGTCCACACACATCACCGGCGGCGAAGAGTCCTGGGACATTAGTCTCCTGGGATCTATTCGTCATGACGTAGCCTTCATCGTTCAGGAGCACTCCGATGCCGGAGACCAGGCTGACCGCCCCCTTCTGGCCTAACTCAACGAATACACCATCCACATCGAGAGAAGACTTGTCTGTGAAGATCAGCCTTCTAACCCTTTGGTCTCCTTGGATCTCCTCTATCCTACGTTGCAGAACCTTGATCCCTGAGGCTTCGAGTTGGCTCCTCAGGCGCTCCCCAACGTCCAGCACCTCTGATACAAGGTAAACTCGCTGGGCGTATGCTTTCATCAGTAGAGCACCGCTGGCAGCAGCAGAGCCTCCGCCAGCGACCGCCACGATCTTCCCTTTGAAGAAGTTTGCGTCACATTCAATGCAGTAGCTGACACCTCTTCCAACGTATTCTTCTTCTCCTCTTACTCCAAGTCTGTTCCTCCTCACCCCTGTCGCGAGGATCAAGGCTTTAGTCAAGATCTCATCGCCGCCGTCAGTGGCGACTCTGAATTCGCCATCAACCTTATCTACCTTGAGGACTTCCTGCTCAAGCATCTCAGCCCCAAAACTCTTTGCCTGCTTGACACCATGCTCGAGGAAGTCTAAGCCTTGAAGTTTTCCGTCTATACAACAGTAGTTCTCAAGGTGAGCCTTCACTAGCCCGCTGAACTTCACCTTCCCCACGATGAGAGTCTTTACCTTGCTTCTTGACGCGTAGATCGCTGCTTGTAGCCCAGCAGGACCAGCTCCAACCACCAGAATATCTGTCAGGATCATGGGCTTCACTTGGCATATACTCATTAAGTCAATCTTCAAGATCAGAATTATCTAAGTGCTTCCATCACATACCGCTCTCGTCACAGCCTACTTCATAGAGCCCTGTAGGCGCATGTCAGTCAAGTTGTTTCTTGAATGGGGTCTATTGATGAGCAGGCGCCTCCCCGGGTCTGACTTGTGAAGCTATTTAAGCAGAATATGGACAGGTTATTTTCTTGTTGCTGAGAAGGGCTCACAGGTTCTATGACCGCTACAGCCCTTGAATCCAGAATAGACAGGGATCGATGTGAATGGATCCAGTGACATAATCTATGGCTAGACTATCCACACTTTTTCTCAGAGTTAGACTGAGACTTATCGAGGCCAAGCAAGATGCAGAGCTGCTCCGAATATCTCTAAGCGATACTTTCTCAGTAGAACTAGAGGCTGTCAGGGGCATCCTCATTAGAAAACCGTTCCTCAGCGTCGGCTTTGCCTTTGTCGCCGGTCTCGTCTTTGGAGGGCTGCTGCAAGCGCGGGTAGCGAGATTCACGCTTCTCTCCCTGCTAGGAGGCTTCCCTATGGCGATAGTCTACGGGCAGTCTCAGGGAGTCCCGACCATCCTCTCCATCGCCGCGGTCATGGTAATCGACGGTTTCGTCTCCTACTCACTTCTAAGATTGATTAGAGTTCTGGATGAGTATCCGAGGATTCAACCATACCTAAACAGGCTCAAAGTCAGATACACAGGCAGCTCCGACCTTTTCGTGACATACTCTGGAAGACTTGGAGTTCAAGGTGCACTGGCTGTCTGCACATTCCTAATAGGGTGGTGGATAGCGACCGTAATAGCGTACATCATGGACCTCGACACTAAGACCGCTATGACAAGCATAGTCTCAGGGTTGCTGGCAGGAGGCTTACTCTCCCTGGCAATATACGAAGGCTTCATCAGACTGATCCCTGATCCGGCGATAGTCATCCTCATGTTTCTCGCCACCTTCATAGCAGGCGGGCTTTTAACAGGCAGAATCCTCAGGGGGACCAGCCGCACCTGATACCCATAAACTGATTCATTGGATTCACCAGTCATTCAAGGCTGGAGTCCCTTGGACTGAATAGGCCCGGAATGATCCACGAAGAAGATCACTCGTCAAGAGACCCCTCCATCCAGTTGTGAACTAAGTGTTACGGAGCCCACTTGGCCCTAACCACATATGCTACATGGATCCTTTACGTGTAGAGGAGGGAGGTGTCCCCCCCTACCCTGGGGAGGGGTGGTAACGGTTTTGGTAACAGCCAAGCGCAACCCTCACAATGGTAGAAGTCCAGTTCAAGTAGTTCAAGACTAAGCTTCAAGAACCCGTCTTCGAGGCCTGACTCCTCGAGGCAAGAAGCGGATAAGACAAGGAACCCTCTCTGCCTCATACCACGCCAGGATAGACGTGTCTCGAGAGAGGATACAAACAAAGGGGATGGTAGCGGGGGGTAGATTCGAACTACCGTTTGAGCTCGATCTGGAGTATCTCAGGGTCTCTCGGTTCTTATTGCTTATGAGCCCTGCGGGTT
>JAGTQV010000040.1 GCA_018397035.1 Candidatus Bathyarchaeota archaeon
CAAGGTAGACAAAGGGCGTGAAAACTAGTATATGAAGCGCTGGATAGTTGAGATTGGTCACAAGGTCTCCATCCGGCTTCAGTGTGATGTAGTCTACGTCTACGGCAAACGCCTCCAAGCCTTTTTGCAGGTCTGAGCCGTAAGGGTTCCAAGAAGGAAAGATCCACAATTGCGACGCGTAGTGGGTAAGCGCCATGGAATCCGTCCTGTAGACTCCACGGTACTGAACCGCGGCCACAACGTAAATACTGACCGCACTAGCGAAGAGCAGGGCAGCAATGGGAAGAGCCTTAAGCCTCTTAATAAACCGGAAAGGAAACATCGACACCACGAGTATCAGCAACGCCACACCATAGACCAGAAGGCACATAATGACCACTTCAGGGTGCGTCTCCAGCCTGCCTCGCAGCCAGTTCTTGAAGCCCTCATAGAATAGAAACCCGGACGAGAAGAGATACAGAATCCTGAGTGTTAACTCTTCATACTTTGATGAAAGAGCAGCGAAGTCTAGCCTATCTACCATCAGGCCCCCTCCATTTCTTAAGTAGTGCAGGACACGCCGAGACCAGCATGAGCACGCAGAAGAATGACGCTGACATGAATACGTATCGCATGTTCAGTGAACCGGCATGGCGGATGACGACTGAGCACGGTGCCGATTTAACTCTTACCTGTATGAACCCCTCCGGATCCGCTTGGAGCTTTGTCTCATTGCCATTGACCGTTGCAGCCCAGCCCTTGTGATATGCCTCCCTGACAGTCAGCTCTTCAACCTGAAGTTCCCTCTGAACTTGTACAACTATCACGTCGGGGGCAGGTCTTTCATAAACAATCCCTTCACATTCGGCGACATTGGCCTGAATGGGCAAATTCCGCAATGTATTCTTCAGTATTGTCAGATTCCCTTTCTCATACTCTATGAAGATGTCTTGCTTGAAGGTTAAGCCAGACATTCTCGCTATGAGTGTCTTGTTGGCGTTACCTATGACGACCCAGCGAATCCCAAACGTCTGATTCCGCCTTATGAGCTCTACCCACTCATCAGTCCGGTTTGCGGTTGTCTCGAGATCGTTTATCCTATAATCATTTATCTCCTTGAGCAGGTAGGGCAGTAGTTTCTCCTGAGGATACCAACCATCGATCAACGGTTTGCCTGTGTAGCTTGGTAATATGTAGATCCACATTGGACATCTTATCGGTAGGATCCTGCCGAATTCTTGCTGCGAAGCAAAATAGGCTATCAAGGCCGGCGGCATCTCTGAATTCTGAGTTGTGTAGGGGAGGTGCGGATTGACATCCTGCGTTAGCGAGTAGCCGGCTTTCACAGCGGCCCCTGACGCAGCGAGGGTAAGTAAGGCAGCAAGACAAAGAGTGAGCAGTCTACCTCGTGAAGCCTTGACGGCTACTGTAACCTTCCCTGCCAGAATCGCCACTGGTATAGATAGATACAGCCAGAAACGGTGGACATCGAGGCTTCTCCATAAACCCCAGAAGAATGGGAGGTCTGCCAGGGGCATCGCGTAGTATCCAAGGCCAAGCCAAAGGAATACCGCAAACCATAGCGAGAGGAATAAGGCTGCGGGACCGGTCTTGATCCTCCTGGCGGTGTACAACAACAGGCTCACGAAGAGAGTCATTGCTGTCACGACAAGCGTCCGCCCGGCAAGCTGGATCCGAGACTCCTCTCCGGACAGCCCCACCTCGAAGATACTCATGCCAACTAGTAACATGGCAACGATGAATACGAATCGTTTCTTTCCGTGGCCCCCCATTGAGATGAAGAGGCCGATGGCGATCATTGCTAGCAGGAACTGAACTATCCCTTGCTCGACAACGAGGTATTCGTTGAGCGCGTAGGTAAGTTTCAGGAATGGGAATCGCATAGTCCTGTTGAAGAATGGGTTCTCAGCGATCTGCCCGGAGGCCTGCAGGAAATCAAGTAGCCAGGGACCCGATAGGACGACAGCCCCAATAGCGACTATCATGAAGAGAGGGAACTGCACCTTCGATCCTTGAAACGATCCTAGAAATGAAACAAGAGCCAAGATGGCCGCAGCAAAGATGAGAAGTGCCGAGAGATGGTGTATGAGAATAAGCAGTGCAAGCAGGACTATGGAGGAGACAGCCGCATGAACGGTATCCCTGCCTTTCAACATCCTGAAGAATGATATCAGGAAGAGGCATCCGAGAGGAATCGCTAGAACGTTTGGGAACCTGTCGTAGAACAGATAGTTCCCTATAACCGTCGGTGTCAAAGTGAAGAGTAGAGAGCTCCAAGCCGACTCCTCGATGTTTAGGTCGAGGTTACGGCTAAGAAGATAGACTGTCAAAGGCGCCAGAACAAAGAATGTGGCGTCTATCAGTTTGTAGGCTGAAACCACGCCGATGCCGAGCAGCGCCACAGTGAAGGTCAACAGGTAACTCAGGGGTGAATAGAGGAGCAGAAAGGGAGTTCCACCGTACCAGTCAGGATACCAGGATGGAACATACCCTAACTTGTTGTACCAGTTGAACATGAAGAGTATCTTGCTGAGATGGCTCGTTGAGTCTACTCCCTGAGGGATCCCAGGTGAAAGACGCGCGAAGGCTACGAGAAAGCTCACGACAAGCGATAGGATGAGGGGTCTCGCTTGCCTGATCTCATTTCTCATCTATGATTACTCTTCCCAATGAGCCTCTCTGACACTCGCAAGCAGTCGTGCCTGACTTCCTTGAGACAACTCTAAGAGCAAGGATGCCTACAAGAAGAGTTGAAGCAGCAAGCAGCGTGAGTCGCCGGTCGAACTCGGGTATTGCGAGGCTACTATCCTTACTGCATGCAGACTGTACAGCGTAGGGGCCGTACTTACCAACTGTGCTCTTATCAAAGGCTACCGCGATCACCTCGAGATTTTCAGCACTGACGCCGATGGGGATAGACCATCCCCCAGATACGACTTGATACGTGTTTGGCTTCAGAAGGAGACTCTGTCTCGCAGCTTGGCCTCTGTACACGTAGCTCCATCTGTTTCCGCCAAGATAGACGTTGTTTTCAACAACGTAGACAGCAACCTCTCCATCGAATGGATACCCGTTCCTTTCTGCTACGGCAACTTGAGACTTCAGGATGTTCCCCTCTATCGTCTTGGTGACGGTCAACTCGATAAGGTGAACGTTCCTGAGGCTTGTAGACTCGATCTCGGCTGTATCAATGATGTCGCCGCTTGTCCTTGAGTATCCACCGTCGAGTGCGTGTGATGGAACGAAGTTGAAACCGAGCTCTGTTGCTCTGTTGACAGCATCAGTCGTGCTCCAGGAATCTTGAAGATGGAATACAACGAAATGTGCTAGGTGAGTCTTGTTCTCGCATAGTTCACGGATCATTATCTCCTCTCTGCTGCAAGGCTCACACCAGCTGCTGGCGAAAACCTCAACAAATACTGAGTGAGTGGGGGTCTGAGAGCTTCCTAGAGGAATCCACAATGTCAGCGTCACCGTTGAGACAAGCATAACACTCAACAATCTACAGTATGCGAAATGTGCTAGGCTTTTCGGGTGGCGGGACCCTTCGGTTATCATAATGACCTACCTGATGAGCTCTGCTGGCGGGTGCGCTGCTCCCTCGGAACGTCTAGCAGCAGCTGTTTATGGAACCTAGCTATAAAAACATCTCCGGCACCCCCATATTTCCAGGTCAACACATTTAATCACCATGCTTGGAGGGGGGTCTGGGAAGTTGATGGACAGGAGGACGTTAGACCTGCTGCAGAAGATGATCTGCGAAGTAGTTTGTGACGATGACCCTGTAGCGACGCTGGTCTATGGATCTAGAGTTGCAGGCTATGCTAGAAGGGACAGTCTGTACGACTGTATGGTGATTCGCGAGTATCCAGGAGGGACGAGATATCATCACGGCAGGCTGGGTAGAGTAGATGTCGCAATCCTTGAGGTTGATAATGATCTGTTCCTGCTCGATGTTAAGAAGGGAGCTCTTGGGGAGTTTGTTGCTGGCAGGTTGCTTTTTCCCTACTTAGGCTTGGGGGGAGGAGATTACTTGGAACAGAGGGAGATCGAGCTCAAAGAGCGTGTCATTGTTGAAGAGGCTGAGGAACTAGTTCGGCAATTCGGAGAAGCGTCAAGAGGAATAGTTATTGATCCGGAATACTTCGCGCTTTCGCATATACTCAGAAGATCTAAGACCTATCCCCCTCTACGTTACAGCTACTTGAATACTTTCTGCGAAACCTTGAGAGATAGAAACATGGCAAGAGTCATGCCTGGATACAGAGTAGCCATAAGAAACATTGTTGGTAGAGGAATTCTTGAGGAGACAGGGGAGGGGCTCTCTATCAAGGATGACTTCGTAGACTCGGTTCTGGGACGCAAGACCAGAGATAGGGTGGTCGATATAGTCGCAGTCAGCAAGAGAGCCCTCTACCCGTATTTGATGCATGGAAGAGCTGGTCTGGTCTCCCCAGAGTTGATATCACGTGATATTGCCTCCAAGCTTCGCAGGGAACTGCTGTTGACAGGCAGGAACCTGCAGGTTGAGGACCCTAGGATTCATCTCTCACTCAGAACTTCGAGTGGGTTGGTTCCCCTCGATGAGCGCGGTACAGTCAGAGAGATCATCATGAAGATGAGGCCAGGATGCAGAATAGTGATAGCGCCTTTGGGCGGTGCACTGAACGAGGTCTATAGGGTGGATGCTGATGGTGACCGGCTGGTCGCAAAGAGGTTTACAGACTGGCACGGCTTCAAATGGTTTACACTCAACCTAGTGACTATCGGGACCAAACTCTTCTCCGTCTCAGGGAGGGCGAGACTCTCAAATGAATTCGGAATGTGCCATCTATTGAGGAGGAAAGGCGTGGACGTCCCAGAAGTCCTTCATGTAAGCCTGCCTGACAAGATTCTAGTTGAGAGGTACATAGAAGGGAGCTCCGTGGTTGAGATTGTGAAGCGCGCAGTCTCGCAAGGAGCAGGACAAGAGGAGAGCTACGAGGACATAGCCAAGATCGGACGATGTATGGCTAAGATACACTCGCTGGGGATCCAGATAGGGGATAGCAAACCGGAGAACTTTCTGCGAAGTCCTGAAGGCAAGATCTACGTGATTGACCTCGAGCAAGCACGGAAAGGAGGCGATTTCGCATGGGATATCGCCGAGTTCCTGTACTACAGTGGGCACTACGCCCCGTCACTGGGCCCCACAGTTTGGCGCTTTGCAGAATCGTTCAAAGCCGGTTACTGTGAAGAGGGTGAACCAGCTCTACTTAAGAAGGCCGCAGGGCTCGGCTATTTGAAAGTATTTTCACTCTGGGCACTCCCCCAAGTCAACTACGCAATATCTGAAGTGCTCAGGAGGACATCCTGACGATGGCGTGTCGGTCTCCATTCCGTGGTCTCGCCTACAGCAGTGGTAAGGTGAAAGGCTTAACTGCCGGTGACCCAATCTTGGATAGTGAAGTCCAGCAGTCTCCATGACAGAAAAAAGGATGTTGCGATTGGAGGCACAGAAGGGTTATGGCGGCATAAGGCTTGTAGTATTCGATCTGGACGGCACGTTAACGAAGTCCCCGAATATCTGGAGATACCTTCACTCAAAATTGGGAACCTGGAAGTACGGTAGAGTATTCGCCAAGAAGTATCTGAAAGGTGAGATAACATATAGAGAGTGGGCAGAGCTTGACTCTAGGCTATGGAGAGGTACGGGTCTGACTGAAATCTTGGACGCCACAGATGAGATTGAGTATACCGATGGGGCCGCGAGGACTCTTGAGAGATTGAGAGAGGCTGGCTTGAAAGTTGGCATAGTGAGTGCCGGCCTCTCAATACTTGCAGACCGGGCTGGAAAGGATCTCGGTGCGGATGCAGTCATCTCAAATCGCCTCATAGAGTCAGGTGGCGTACTTACGGGAGAGATTGATACAAGAGTCTCGGTAGATGGCAAGGCCGAGATAATCAGAGATCTCGCGACTTCCCTCGGCATTTCAATGTCTGAGGTGGCCGTCGTCGGGGACAATGCCTTCGATATGCCTACAGGGGCGGGACTCAAGATAGCGTTCAATCCCAGAAGCAAGGAGGCTCAGGACGCAGCTGACTTTGTTGTGAGAGGTAACGACCTGAGCGCGATACTTGGCTTTCTGCTTCCTGAAGGTTGAATCCATGAGGCTAGGCAGTCTCTCAAGTCTTGTTGATGAGCATGCAGGTCTCTTATGGGGGGTTGATAGACGTATTGGGGAGTGCACCTTGAGAAGCATGGAACACTTCGGCCTGGACCGGGTACACCAGCCTATTGCTCGGCTCTGTCTTCGACTCTGACGTACATGCATCTGTTCACAAGATATCTCTACATCCAAACAAAATGGGCAGACAGGTCTGGACTTATGTATCAAAGATTCAAGATCCATGAGAATGGTCTAGTGACGATTCGGCGACTATTCGGCCCGGAAAGGAGACTGCTACTGAACGATATTCGTTTCGTTGAGGTCCATGGGAAGAGCATCGTTCCTCCATTAGTAATCTCCGTATTCTTGGTAGCTCTGCAAGTGGTTCTGGCCACGCTCGTGAGGCTTAAGGCGTCTCTCTGGTTTCTTGCAGTCGATTCTCCTCTACCCATCCTTTACGTCCTGACCATGGTTTGCATCCTGCATGTCCTTATCAGAGCCCGGTATGTGACGCTAAAGATAGCGGTGGATAGCAGCGGGAAGTTGTTGAATCTACATTTCGTATCGCGGACAACAGGTGGGAGGTTTGCTAGTGAAATCGAGACGCTGATCAAGAATCAGTAGAACATAGTGAGGATGGATTGGACCAGAGAATCGGCGTCGGAACGAGTGTCCTTTTGTGGCTGGACAACCGCAGGAAATGGTTGGTTGAGGTGGCAGAGGACAAAGAATTTCATACACACAAGGGCATAGTGCAGCTTGGCGAACTGGTCGGGAAGCAGTTCGGCGACAAGGTCGTCACTTCAAGAGGAAATACGATGTACCTTCTTAGGCCTTCTCTATGCGATCGTCTAGCCTTTTTCGAAAGGCCGACCCAGATACTCTATCCTAAAGATATTGGGCTGCTGCTGCTTAGGCTAGGCTTGGAGTCTGGAATGAATGTTGTCGAAGCTGGAACTGGGAGTGGAGTCGTTACCGCGGCGATCGCTAACACAGTCAAACCGCAGGGACATGTTTATAGCTACGATATAAATCTGGAATTCATCAGGAAGGCGGAACAAAACCTTGCCAAGACCGGTCTCCTCCAGTACGTGACTCTGAGATGTTCAGATGCAAGAGAAGGCTTCACTGAATTCGATGTCGACGCCGTCTTCCTCGACCTTGGCGACCCGTGGAGTGTCGTGCCTCAAGCCCATTCATGCCTGAAGGGAGGTTCGAATCTGGCGTCATTCAGCCCAACCCTGAACCAAGTGGAGAAGACCGTGGCTGCACTGAGAAGGGAGGGTTTCGTTGATATCGAAACCTGTGAGTTGTTCCTGAGAAATATGCGAATAGAGGAAGGCAGATCTAGACCAGAGTCACGAATGATATCTCACACTGGCTATTTGACTTTTGCCAGAAAAGTTCGACGAGAAGTGGCAAAAACCGGAAATGCCGCCGCGCACTGCAACAAGGAGTCGAGGGTGTGATTTCACGTGGAACAGTGCGAGCAATGCAGAGGCTACTATAAGGAACTGACGACGTGCAAGTACTGCCAGAAACGGTTCTGTTCAGTATGCTATGCCAAACATATGTCTTGGGAAACACGTCATAAAGACCTGGCGGAAACTGCCTCCAGACTCTGGAAGCGGAAGAGACATCAGTGATTCTGTATTTGTATGAACTCAATCCTAAAGGTGAAGGTTGGTCGCTATTGAAGGAAACCGATGTTGGAGTCGTCGGTCTGGGCGCCATGGGCTTGCCGATGGCGAGGAATCTCATACTAAAAGGATTCAGCGTAACAGTCTTCGACATCAGAGAAGCGCCCCTGAAGATTCTTGAACCCCTCGGAGCGAGGGTCGCCCACTCCCCCAAAGAAGTCGCAGCTGCATCATCGATAGTGCTGACATCGCTACCTTCCTCAAAGCACGTTGAGGACGTTGTAATGGGAGAAGACGGTCTGATCAATGGGATGGCCAGAGGCGGCGTCATAGTGGATACAAGCACCATAGACCCAGCCGTCTCGAGAAAGCTGGCCGAGGAATGCAGAAAGAAGGGCATCACGATGATAGATGCCCCTGTCAGCGGTGGCACTGTCGGAGCGGAAAAGGGTACACTATCGATAATGGTTGGAGGAGACAAGAAAGACGTTGACAGATGCATGAATGTGCTTCGTGCTATAGGAGTTAACGTCTACCATGTCGGCGATAGCGGGGCTGGCCAACTCTTCAAACTGATAAACAATATGCTCGTAGGGATCAACCTTGTCGGCGTTAGCGAGGCTTTCGTGCTCGCGAGGAAAGCTGGCATCGATCTTCGCCTGCTCCACAGTGTGATCAAGACGAGCGCAGGCACCTCTTGGGCCTTAGAACAGAAGCTTCCGAAGATGGCAAGCAATGATTTTGACCCAGGCTTCAGGGTTTGGCTCCAACACAAGGATCTAGCGCTAGCCATGAGTTTAGCCTCACAAATGGGAGCCGCACTTCCCATGACTGCCCTAGCTTTTCAGATGTACGAGTCTGCGAAAGCGATGGGTCTGCAAGACTTGGACCACTCGGCGATCGTCAAGGTGTTGCAGAAGCTGTCTGGTGTAGAGAGCAGCTAGCCAGAGGCTCGCATCCACAGCTGGAGTGTGCTCAGAACCCCTTCCTCATCCTTATCTTGTGTGCAAGCTTCTCTGGCAGTTCCAGCGGGTCAATTAGCTCTTCCGACCTTATCTCAAGCTCTCTTGCCTTGATCGTCAGACCGCATCGACCATTTGGCAATAATCTGCCCTTAACACATCGGGTATACTTGCATGTGGGGGGTGCGCATTCATCATCTGCATATCTACAGTAGAAATTCTGCCCGCGCGTCACGACTGCTCTCTGTTCACATCTGAAGAACTCGCATGAAGAGGAGCATAGACTGCTGTTATTCTTCAAAGAGGTATTCACCCAGAAGCCGTTAGCGTCTACAGGGCTTACCGAGAGGATATGTGGCTGCGTCTGTCGATGTATGCTAGACAGCGAGATCTCCATTCAACATTCAAATATAAGCCTTTTCCCTGGGCGGGCTTTTTCTCGTTTCCCGAAATGTTTCCACTACCAGTGTCAAGATCAAGGATTCCACATGTCAACGCCTTAAGACAGGCGTGAAGCTTGAATAGCGCTGAGGTAAATGTGGGCGGAGACGGAAGCTCTGCTTCGCGATTAGGTCTTGGTGAATGCCCCCTCACGTTTTCCATGCCAGACTACTGCAACGATGACGCAGATGAGTGCAAGACCTGCTGATCCGCTGAGGAGTGGCTGTTCGGCGAGTCTCAGGATCAGCGGTGCAAAGATCAGTGAAACGAGATTTATCACTTTGATCATAGGATTCAATGCCGGTCCTGATGTATCCTTCAGTGGGTCCCCTGCAGTATCGCAGACAACTGCTGCATTATGTTCCTCAGAACCCTTACCTCCGTAGAAGCCGTCTTCAATCTTCTTCTTGGCATTGTCCCAAGCTCCGCCAGATGAAGCCATGAACACAGCCAGGAGCTGACCGGTTACTATGATGCCTGCCAGGAAAGCGCCCAGGGCAGCCTGCCTCAGTATGAATCCCACTGCTAGCGGCGTCATTATGGCAAGGAGAGCCAAGCCTACAAGTTCCTTTTGAGCAGCTGAAGTACAGATGGTGACTACCCTAGCATAGTCAGGTTGAACAGTCCCCTCGAGGACGCCGGGCTTCTTGAATTGAGACCTGACTTCTTCGATGATGTAGCCTGCTGCTCGGCTCACTGCGCGTATCGACACCGAACTGAAAAGGAAAGGTAAGGCTCCCCCAATAAGCAATCCAACGAAGACAATTGGTTCGGCGATGTTCAGTCCCACCTTCTCGAGTCCAGTAGTCTCGGCGTATGCACCAAAAAGTGAGACGGCCGCGATCACCGCCGATGCTATAGCAATGGCTTTCGTCACAGCCTTTGTGGTGTTACCTGAGGCGTCGAGGTCAGCCATTATCTTCCTCGCTTCAGGCTCAACACCCGACATCTCTCCTATCCCGTTAGCATTGTCAACTATCGGTCCGAACGCATCCATCGATATGTTGTTCCCCGTCAGGGTCAGCATCCCGATTCCTGTGAGAGCAATACCATACATGACGTATACGACTGAGGAACCGCTGAAGAACAGGGATGAGGAGACTACCGCCATGCAGATGATGAGAAGATTCAAGACGGTCGATTCGAAGCCCAGGGATAACCCTTCGAGAATCTCAGTTGCCGCTCCTGTTCGTGAAGCGCGTGCGAGGTCACTCACAGGCCTCTTAGAGGGGTTTGTGAAGTAGTCCGTTATCTTGTTGAAGCCGATGGCGAGAAGGACCCCTGCGGCGGTTGCTGCAAATACTCTTAGATCGTTAACATAGAGCTGCGCTATGATAAGGAAACTTGCAACCGATATTGCAGCCGAAAGGTCGTATGACAGATCCATCGCTTTGAAAGCATCACCCTTCACAATCCTTTGCGGCCATTTCGAGACGCAGTAGGTCCCGATTATCGTGCTGATAACACCGATCGCCCTGACTAGAAGCGGATATATGATCCACTTGACATCGAAGGGTAGCAGTGCGAGACCGAGTATCATGGCTGAGACGATCGTCACTTCATACGATTCGAATATGTCCGCCGCCATGCCGGCGCAGTCACCGACATTGTCACCGACGAGGTCAGCGACGACGGCAGCGTTGCGGGGGTCGTCCTCTGGAATCCCCTTCTCAACCTTCCCCACGAGGTCTGCTCCAACATCTGCAGCTTTCGTGTATATCCCACCGCCAACACGCATGAATAATGCTATGAGAGTCCCCCCAAAACCGAAACCGAGAAGTACCTCAGGTGCATCCTTGAAGTAGACCATGAAGATAAGGGTGCCACCGAGAAGGCCCAGACCATCTGTAAGCATCCCTGTTATCGTGCCTGACCTGTACGCTATCCTCAGCGCATCCTGGAAGCTCCGACGTGCGGCCTCGGCCACCCTTATGTTTCCTTTCACAGCCATATTCATCCCGAGATAGCCGACGAGCCCAGAGAAAGTCACACCCATCAAGAATGCGAAGGCTCTACCAATCGAGATCGAAGGGGGGCCGCCTACTACTACTGAGGAAAGGTAGAGCACGAGGGCCAGGGCAGCTATAACGATGAGGATCGATCGGAATTGCTTCCTTAGGTATGCATTGGCACCCTCAGATATCCCTCTCCAGACCTGGAGCATCTTGCCAGTTCCGGCGGCTTCCCTTAGGGTCTGACGTGTAAGCCATGCAGCGTAAGCTATAGCGCCGCAGGCTACGCCGACAACTGCATAGAGCAGCACTGCCTCGAATGATTCCATCATCGCAAGGCTCAATCCGGAAGGATAAGACGATCGATAGCCATTTTATATAAGATGTGTGGTAGTGCAATAAGGCTCTCAGACTAGATATGGTACTATGGCGTGAAGCACCCTGCGAAAGTATGATTTGGCTATTTGAGAATAGTCCTTGCCAACCTTACGAGATTCGGTTTCTGTCATCTTCTCGTTTCGGCAGTAACCCTCTTGATATGCATTCCGCATGTATCTCTGCGATTGCATCTGAATTGATTGAAATGCCGAATCGCTCCTTCAGTTTCGCTTTAGTGGACTCGAAGTCTACTCTCTCACCGTCTAGTACAAGCGCCTTAGGCATGAGGTTGCACATATCCTCCACGTAGTTCCAGGGGAATATGACCCACCGCCATTCTATCTCCTCTCCATAATAGTCTGGGGTGAATCTCGATCCTTCGATATGTCTCAGAGCGGCAGTCCTTATCTCTGCGGGGCCTAGAGCTCTAACATGTTCAACAGCTTTCCTCATGCTTTCCCCAGTATCCGTTATGTCATCTACCACCAAAACCTTCCGTCCAGAGAGGTCGAGTGATAATGGGTACTTCACCCGCGCTTCGCCATCTGGGCTGGCCGTTATCCCCCAATGTTCCACCTTCACGCTGAGAAGATCTTTCACTCCGAGGAAGTCGCAGAGCACCCTAGATAGTATCCAGCCTCCCCTAGCCAACCCTATTATTACATCAGGCTTGTAGCCCGACAGTTTTATCTTCCTTGCAACCTCGCGGGAAAGCGCGTAGAATCTGTTCCAATCCATGACCTCACATGCAAACTCAGACAATCACTCTGCCTCTAGGTGGAAGATGAACGTCGTATCCGTAAACTCTGAAATCTGAATCTTCTGTAATAAGGATTCCTAGAAGATGAGTTACGTCGCCTCGGCACCGTACGCGGTTCGAGATCGTTTTATAGAAGGACATACGCGATCGTACTACCATGGAAGGCGATGCTGAGATAGCGCTGATAGGGGGGTCAGGTCTCTACGACCAGGATCTTTTGGAGGGGGTACGTGAGGTCAAGGTCAACACGCCCTACGGGAGGACTAGCGACCTCATAACCTTAGGGACCTATTTTGGAAGAAAGGTAGCCTTCCTCCCGAGGCATGGGAGGAGCCACCAGCTTCCACCACATAACGTCAACTACCGGGCAAACATCTGGGCTCTCAAACAGCTTGGTGTGAAGCGAATACTCTCCTCGAATGCTTGCGGCTCACTCTCTGAGAGGCACCATCCTGGAGACATTCTGGTACTGGACCAGTTCATAGACAGAACCAAGTCGCGAGCCAGCACATTCTATGAAGGTGGTCAAGTCTGCCATGTCTCTGTCGCTGATCCCTTTTGCCCTGAGCTTCGGAGTCTACTTGTTAAGGAAGGCGTATCACTGTTGATTCCTGTTCATGACGGCGGCACTTACGTCTGCATCGAGGGGCCGAGATTCTCGACGAGGGCTGAGAGCAGACTCTTCAGAAGTTGGGGTGCGGACGTTGTCGGCATGACTGTCTTTCCGGAATGCGTCCTTGCAAGAGAGGCGGAGATCTGCTATGCGTCGATAGCTCTTGTCACAGACTACGACGTCTGGGCGGAGCGTCCAGTCAGCGTAGATGAGATACTGAAAGTGATGAAGGCAAATGTCGACAAGGCGAAGAAGCTCTTCGGAGCCGTCATCAGAAAGATCCCTGATAAACCTCAATGCAACTGCTGGAGATCCTTGGAGAATGCACTGCTGTAGCAGCATAAGCTGCCGGGGCTTGCTGAGCTGGTTTATCACTGCCTCACTTTCGACCCGCATTTTGCGCAGAACTTGGCATGTGACGGCAGAGTGGCTCCGCAAGACTTGCAATTGATGGTTACAGGCGCTGGTGCCGGAGCCTGTTGAACAACAGGAGCCTCCGCAGATCTTACGAGGAGAACAACGTCCTCGATTGAGCTAACATTGGTGAGAGGGACTTCGATATCGCCTTCTGTTTTCGATGATACCACCAAGAGTATCTCTTTGTCAATCGGGTTGATGACGAAATCTTTCACATTCCCAACAATTACGCCCTTCGAGTCGATTACTTGCATCCCTATGAATTTTTGGCTCGAAATATGCTTCCGCTGACGTTCCATGATTGTTTTGCGACCCATCTAGAATGTGTTCTCATAAGCTATTAACTCTTACCTATGCCCCAGGCATTGTACGTGGAGGCGCAGCGCTTTGCCTCGACTTTGCAGGATCAGAAGTGCCCCTGGGGGCGTAATCAGGAATCCCTGAAATAATTTCAAACTGCCAAGGATGTGTAAGGGCAGAATGGTATGGGATGAGTCAGTAATCTCTTCGCGTCCCAGTCCAGCGCGTGT
>JAGTQV010000042.1:0-3080 GCA_018397035.1 Candidatus Bathyarchaeota archaeon
CAGAGGGCTGCTTAGTATGGAGAGTATGCTCCTGTACTCGACCGTCTGCGGTTGCGGACCAGACATGATCCCGCTGCCTGGGGACGTCTCAGAGAAGGAGATAGCCTCCATCATGCTGGACATGTGCTCCCTCGCATTGATACTAGATAAACCCCTGATAGCGAGACTCGTCCCGATCCCGAACAGGAAAGGAGGGCAGAAAACACAGTTTGACTATCACTTCTTCCAGAACAGCAGGATCATGAAGGTGAGGGATCTATCTCTTACAGGTAGAACGCTCCTGGAGAATATCAACTTCGAGTTCACATGATCGACAGCGCTAATCCCAGCTGCCCCAGTCCATCCGTGACCCCATTCCAGTCTATACGGTTTGTCTAGGCTTCAGCACCGTACCTGATCGTTAGTGCATGGTATTCGATGACGGTCTGGCTATTGCAGGACTTTGGTGGTGGAGACTTACTTCTTGACCTTCTTCACGACAAGCGATACTATGCCGACGATCACTGCCCAGAAGATTATGTTCGTGATCAGGTTTGACGGATCGGCTTTCCAGGGGAAGTACTCAGGGGCTACTACAAGTCTGTAAAGCCACGGGAGTGGATAACCGTACCACTGTGCACCCAGAAGCCTTGGAGGGGTGACCTCCACCAGCCCGGTTAGCAGTGTTACAAGTATCCCGCCGACGACCGATATGATCAGGATTTTCCTGCTCATTGCTTCACACCGTTTCTTTGTCTTGAATAGTCGGCGTTTCAGCCTTAAGACTTTGCCGGGGGCTCCTAGGTTGTGTCGCCGCAGGCGCATCTGACTTCATGCAGTAAGTCGAGCAGCTCACCGAATCCTCTGCCGGTCCTTGCTGAGACAAATGGGTTCCTCTGAGCGAGCAGAACTCTCTGCAGCAACTCGGAGAGGGGGACGTAGATGTCTGAGAGGGTGCCCCTTGTATGGATCCTCTTCTTGAGAATGACTGGGTTGCCGAGGTACTCCCTCATAGCCTCCAATTCGCTTTCTCTGAGCATATCGACTTTGTTTACGATCCTTATCGTCTCAATCCCCAGTCTGTGACCGGTGGCGAGGGAGTACAGGTATATTGCAGGCAGGTCTTGAATGCCGATGCAGGCGTCGAGGATGAAGATGCCTACCGGATCTCTGTACTGCCTAACGATCTTCGGCCCAGCCGCCTGGAAGGCGAAGACCTCAAGTTGACCCGGAGTGTCTATGAGCGTGAAGTCTGCTGAATACTTGGGGATCTCGGTCTCGCTAAGCTTCTCCATAGCCCTCACCATAGCTCCCCCTGGTCCAAGCCTCTCACTCCTCATGATCTGCTCGACCGTGAATCTCTCTCTTATATCGAAGTCACATTGGTACGGCGCAGCTAAGCATCCAGGGTCGAGGTTGAGAAACCTGACAGAATACCCTTCACGCTTCAGATATCTTCCGAATTCTCCTGTGAGCGTGCTCTTGCCGCATCCGGCAGGACCAAGTACGATTACATCCATGCCTCGACACTTCTCAGTGGAGCATCTTGGCTTTGTGCACTCCGACTCTTAACAGTTGAGCAAACCTTCTCACATCCCCTTGCCCACCTTGACCTCCACACCAGCAACAGCTTTCCAGTACAGACTCGACAGTTCAGCCTGTATACAATTCTCCAAGCACGTCGAAGAACTCAACCCAGCAGTCAACTGAAGACTAACCATGACCTGAAAACCGATGCGGTATCCAGCCCTCTCAACCAGCTCTCTAACCTTCATGACTGCCGCTTGTCCTGAACTCGTCCAAGCAACCGCCCAACTCACATAAGACAGCCACTTGAAATGAGCGTCTATGCACATCTGCCCCGCTTAGTCCACAGGGCCTGCCAGTCATACGGATTCATTCTCCCGTCCAACCACGAGAGAATTGCGACCGGGAAGCTCTCTCACCTGTTCTCGGAGATCCTTTGATACGAAGCCTAGGCTTCTGAGTGATACCCCTAAGGAGCAAAGGATGAGAGAGTTAGCCGGAGCTTGGGGACTGCACTTCAGCGCTAGCTCACAAATTGGCTGCTGCACGTAATCCTCGGCCTGAAGAATCGTCTGCGACGGCTGTGAGAGTGCGCTACGAATGTTGACATGAGAGTTCTTACCAAAAGGTAAACCTTATTTTCCGCCAAGAATGTAGTACAGCTGGTGGTTACAACGGGTAATTATGCCACTGTATCTGTGAAGGTTCCAGTAAAACTCAAACAAGAGCTTGAGAAGCTAGGCATCAAGCCCTCAAAATTGCTGAAAAAGGCTATCGAGGAGGAAATTAGAAGAAGAGAAGTGGAAAAGGTCAGGAGGGAGATAGAGAGCCTGAAACCTACACTCGAAAAGATCTCTATGGAGGACATTGTGAAATCCATAAGGGAGGACAGAGAGCAAAGATGAGCTACATCCTTGACTCCTCAGCAATATTCAAAACCATAAAGGAGGGCGATGTGGAGACTCTGCTTGGGAACCACACCATAGATCTAGCAAGATATGAGTTGGGAAACACCGTATGGAAGCAGCATGTACTACACAAGAAGCTCAGTAACGATGAGTCAAGGAGACTCGTCAGACTAATCAAGGAAGTACTAAGCATCATGGAAGTATCGGGGATAGGTTGCCGTGAAGAAGAAATACTGAGTATCGCTCAAGAGCTGCATCTAACATTCTACGACTCATCCTACGTATTATACTCCAAAGAAAAGAATCTACCGTTAGTAACCGAGGACGAAACCATAACGGAGAAAGCGAAACCCCACATCAAGGTCCTAAAGACAAGCGACCTGAAGGTCTCCAGACATGTCTAAGGAAGGAATTGTCGGGTTGGCAACCTGAGGTTCCTCTAGATGAAGGTTCAAAAAAGATTTCTTGGTTCTTGAGAGGTCGGGCTAAGTGAAGCTTTCTTTTCCTGAAGTCAGAGATGGGTCGCACAGCGCGAGCTTGACATGTCTGAGTTGCCAAGAGATCTTTACCGTAGGGGGCTCTTCAAGTTGAACCTCTCGCAGGTTCTCCTGAGGGGTCGTCGTATGTAGTAAGGGTTGACTGAGCCTCCTTGAGACGGCTCACTGA
>JAGTQV010000042.1:3101-9462 GCA_018397035.1 Candidatus Bathyarchaeota archaeon
TCCCTCATCTCTTGGGATACAAACAGAATCTCAGGTAGCTCTATTGGGCAGTGGATCGTCTTCGCATTCATGAAGTATTCAGCAAGCTCCGTCTTTGTGAATTCAAACCCAGCCTCTTCGACCTTCATGAACTAGACGTACTCATGAAAGACCATGGATGTGATGAACCATTTCTCGGGCATGTTGAGTTTGGAATGAGCATCTTCACAGAGTTGGCTGTCTTCAACTGTGTCGAATACGAGCACGTCTGTATCTAAGACCGCAGACATTCAGCTGCCAAACCTGAAGAGCTGCAGAGCCTGCTTGATGTGGCTGATCCCCGTGAGAAAGCCATCATCTCAATCCTCGTCCTTGGAGAATTCAGAGAAGGGACTTTAGTGCGTTTACAGTATCGACATGTCCGAGATGACCTTGAGAGAGGAATTGTGCCGATTCACGTCCATGTCGAGTCCAAGACCACGAAAAGCAAGTGCCATGACTATGACACATTTCTCAGCCAAGAAGTGGTTGAATACTTGAGGCTCTACCTGGATGCTCGACGTCGAGGATCTCCTGACGGGAAGCTTCCGCCCGAAAAACTGGAGGATAGCCCGTCCTATCGGAGATTCAGTCACAGATCGTGAAACCCATTGGTGAAAGACAGATCTACCAACTCGTACATGGACCACTTCAGGCTTGACTCCTCAAAAAGAACAATGAGAGCGCCTATGACCAGCATGTCCATAATCTGCACAAGTTCTACAAGACCCAGCTGATGGCTTCGGGCGTTTAATCGGATTATGTGGACTATATGAAGGGTGTCAGGGGTTTCCGACGTCAGTGAGCCGTCCAAAAGTACTATGCCGTCTGAGATGCTGGAGCAGGCGAGGCTCTGCATCCACCTCTCCAGAGTGTTCCTGATTCTGGCTAGGATACGCTCGGTGATGGGGGACCAGGAATAGTATGATGAGTGTTCACTTGCATGTGGCTTCTTGCTCAGGATTCTCGCGATCTCGTCGTTGAGGTGGAAGCTGAATGGCCCACATTCTAGCCTAATAAGAATGATTTCACACAAATCCAACGCGGTGGGCTGAGTGGTAGCTACATCAGAAGAATTGATGCCCCCAAATATCGTTACGATGACCCGAGAAGATACATAACCTCTAGAAACTACGCCTCTGAACCTGATGTTTTGAAGGTCTATTGTAAGAAGCATCTGAAGGCTGATTGTGTGTCCATTAGTGGGCACACAAAATAATAGGCTCGCTAACATTTGCCTCACAAAAACTAAGACATGAAGTTCAATCTCGCTGTTTGAATCGTTTCCTAAGAATAGCCTGAAGAAACAACGGAACCACGGCAAGTGAAAGAGAAAATTTTGAGATAAGAACAATCAGCAAGGAATTGAAAGAGACTACTAAGCAAGAGCTCGGTTCAGAACATTGGTGACCACAATATTAAGAAACGTCGGAGAATCATACCTGATCTTGGTGGACACATGGGATGACACAGCTGATGCAGCAAACTGAACCTTGGAGAATGCGAGAGGTAACTAGGGAGGAGTACCTCAAGTTCATGGAAGCTCACGATTTTGTCGTGATCGAGAATGTTAAGGTAGCCTTAGATAAGAAATGGGATCTGAAGAAGTTTCAACCAGACAGCTATGCTCTGGAAGAATGGACGGTTTGGAGCTTCCCAGATAGAGGTGACTGGGCGACACATGTAGGCAATTACCGCGGCAACTGGAGTCCATACATACCTAGAAACCTGATAGAGGGGTATACCAAGCAGGGAGATGTTGTCTGTGACCCTATGACGGGCAGCGGTACAACACTTGTTGAGTGTAAACTGCTGGGCAGGGATGGTGTAGGCGTAGATATCAATCTCAATGCTGTAATGATCACAATGAATAGGTTAGATTTCAGATACGTCCCAATCGACCCGAAATACAGGGCGCCCACTATAAGAGTGTACGAAGGTGATGCGCGTAGACTAAATGAAATCGGCGATGAGACCATTGACCTTGTTGCCACACATCCCCCCTACTGTGGCATAGTCCCATACTCGAAATCCCAGATTCCTGGAGACCTCTCTTCTCTGAAACTCGAAGATTTCTTGGTAGAGATAGGTAAAGTTGCGAAAGAATGTTTTAGGATTCTTAAGCCGGGTAAGTATTGTGGTATTCTAATCGGTGATACTCGAAAGCATCGACATTACGTTCCCATACATATTGGAGTTCTAAACAAATTCCTAGAAGCTGGATTTCTTTTGAAGGAGGACATAATCAAACTCCAGCATAAAACCAAGACGACAAGAGAGAGGTGGCGCGGCCGGCGCTACGACTTCTACAAGATTGCACATGAGCATCTGTACGTATTCAGGAAACCATCTGAAGGAGAGCGCATTCTTGACTACAGATATAGTCTGAGATGGTGGTAGGTTCACTCGTTGCACACCATAGAAGTAGGCAGCAGACTGAGAGGTAAGACCATCAAGGACGTAGTCAAGCTTTCCAATGGCTGGTATATCGCAAAAACAGAAAATAGCAAGTCAGAAAGAGACTTCAAAGTAAGGACAATCTTTCAGACTACCCCAAGAATCAGGTCGCTCACTCCCAAACACGCTCATTTTGTGATAGACCTCTATGGAAAGTTGTGTGCAAATTGCGATAAGGGCAAGAGAGTACTGCAGGCCATAGTGGAGATATAGCATGGCAAACCGGTTGACCAAGTCCTAAACAAGTATGGTCAGTATGCTGAAAGTCTACCGGGGTATCCGCTTGAATACATGCTATACGCTTTGAACTGGATTCTTCAACAAGAAGATATTAACTATGTAGGAAGGCCTGAAAAGCGGCAACGGGAAATAGATGAAATTCTACACGAATGCAATGTCGCTTCTGCAAGAAGCAGGTTAGGCAGTCAGTTGGCCATGTCGCTTTTCTGCAATGTTTTTCTTGGTCTTCACCCAGTCGAAGCTTTTTTCAGAGCAAATCTTGATGTGCTTCCGGTGAAAAGAGCTAGAGGTGCCAGATAACAGTGCATTTCTTCCTGAGCCCATAAGTAACTCTACGCATTGACTGATGTATATGATGATCTGGAAGTAGGTTTGTAGGAATACTCGGTCACTCATGCTTCAGCCGTCAGCATTATCTATTCATTGCTAGCGTGGTGCGGCCGCCGGGATTCGGACCCGGGTCGTTGGCTTACCTCGGCTAAACGGTCATGGAAGGCCAATGTCCTAGACCAGGTTGTCCTGTGCCCCTTCCCTGTTCTCTCTTGGAGCAACATCTAGACTACGGCCGCACGCCGGTTATGTTGCACAAATGGAAATAAAGGGTTTTGCAGATTAGTTCCCTGAGGGCTATGCCATTTCGTATGAGGCTAGCTGGGAATTTATGTGAATCGCGCGGCTGAAGGCAGTCATAGGTGAGTGGGATGGAATGCATAGGTTGGCCCGCTCGGCCTTGGCACTTGGCAAGACGTTGGAAATCATAGGCGTTGGTGCGATTGCGTCTTTCTTCGTCGATTACACGACAGAAGTCTTATGGCTCGCGATTTAACCTTGGAGTTCAGTTTGGGGATGGCTATGAAAATCTTCGGCCTTATGCTCTCTCATGCTGGGGATTTGAGCATCCCTGTATCAGCTGGCTGACCTCTTTCACGAGGGTCGGAGCGGACCCCCGCCCATTACTTGAGGGCTCATAACTTTCACGTATCAAAAGCTATTTACTTGATACCTGTCTTCCTAGCTTGCAGTACAGTTAGAATTCTGGGTGTATGTCTGGTTGAGCGACGTGAGGAGTCTGAGGTTCAGAATTAGGCGTGGAGACTATGAGGTGGAGCTCGAGGGAGACTTCGATTATGTGAGTGAGCGGTTTGAGCGGCTTCTGGAGAGTCTTCCCACGGCACAGGCTGAAACGAGGCCGACCCAGAGGATATTACCTGAGTTCACGGAACCTGGGGCCGATACTGCACCCTCGCTTGAAGGGATTGTCGAACTTACGCCGGAGGGCAGACCGAGGCTGACGGTCCCTGTCGATACACTTAAGGCTAAGGAGGCGTTGGCGCTGCTGCTCTACGCGGCCAAGCCTGCTGCTATCGATTGTGATGAGTTGAGTAGTCTTCTGAGTTCGAGCTGGAAGACGATGAAGCCTGAGGCTGTTCGAGCTAGAGCTAGTGAACTGAGGCGTGAGGGTCGGCTAGTAGCGGAGGATGGTCGGTACTCTCTTTCAGGGGCTGGTGTTCAGTGGGTTGAGGCTGAGGTGTTGAGGAGGCTGAGGTCATAGTGCTGCTGGTTCCGCGATCTTGATCAGTGTGTTGCCGTTGTACGTTACGTATACTCCATACTTTACGGCAAATCTTATATACGCTGGGCTTCATTTATGCTCCTGAAGCCACTTGAAGGTCAGACTCAGACTCCACAGAAGCTACGGCGACATAGAACTCGAAGGCGAGTGCTTCGACGAGGTCATAGACCGCCTCAAGGAATTCCCGGAGTGGCTCGAGGTCATAGACAGCATGATCTCAACTCAGTCAGTCGCTGCAGGCGAGAAGGACATCCTCTCCGGAATCGTACAGATCACAACCGAAGGTCCAGTCCTGACTGTGACTAGGGAGAGACTGACAGACCGTGAGGCGGTCGCCATACTCCTCTACGCCATGGACCCTCAGGGAGTCAGGCCTAGAGAGCTCAGCCGCCTCCTCAGCCTAAGCGGCTTCCTCTCAGTCGGCTTCGCAAGCAGGCTGAGCGAACTGAAACGTGAAGGACTAGCCTACAGAGAAGGCGACGCTTACAGACTCACAGTTGCAGGGAAGAACTGGGTTGAGAAGACAGTCAAATCGATGAAGCCGGGAGGGATCCAGTCTGAGTGAGAATGAGCAACTCGAAGTCACGATCAAGTATAGAGACCTAGAGAAGACTGTCAGGGGGGAGGCTGACAAAGTGGTGAGGGAGGTAATCAGCTTCATCACAGAGAACATACCGAGACTCGAGTTCGTCTCGAAGCTAACCCTCACAGTCGACGAGGAGAAGTTCCTTGAATCATGCTCGAACATAATGAAGCTAACCCCGGAAGGAGTAGTTGTGACAGCCTCAGTCGACCAACTCACAGACCGTGAACTCATCCTCCTACACCTCTCCAGAGCACACTTCGGATACATCACCAAGAAGCTAGACTCGGAGAGAGCCCTGATAGGGGAGCTGATAGCCTACACCAAGAAGCCTGCGGGAACGATTGCTGGCCGGATAAGCGAGATGTCTGCGGAAGGATTAGTGGAGAGGGTGGGGAAGGGCGAATACAGGATAACAACCTACGGACTCGACTCCTTCATCAAGAACGTCCTCCCGAAACTTACAACGTGAGGCCTGGAGGATGAGCCAAGAATCGAAGCTGAAAGTCCAGATAGAGCATAGAGGAATCAGGCATACCATAGAGGGAGAGCCTGAGAAGGTCCTGAGGGCGATAAACCAGTACATCTCCGAGATCTACCCAGCCTACGACATTGTATCGAGACTGATCTACAGCCCAGACTACCTCACCCTCCTGGATGAAGTATCTTCCTTCATCAACCTGACCAAGGACGGCCAACCGATACTGCTGAGGTCAGACCTGCCCACAGACCAGGCTGTCGCAGCGATCCTGCTGGCGATCCAGGCAGCGTTCAAGCTTGGAAGGAGAGCAGGAGATGATGCACAGGTAGCAGAGATCGCCAAGGCAACCGGTAAAGCTCAGAAGACCGTCCAGAACACGCTCACCGAGATGAGCAGAGCAGGGATAGTGGAACGTATCGGGAAAGGAAGCTACAGGCTGACGACTGCAGGATTGAGGGAGGTCCAAGAGACACTTAAGACACTGAGGGAAGCGGGGGAAGGAGGCTCTGAGGGAGAAAGAGGAGAAAGAGTCTAAGATGAAAGCAGGTGCGGCGGCCGCAGGAGTTTGGGGGCAAACTCCTAGATGGGGGGGAACAGTTCGACACACCGCACCCAAGAGATAAGATCCGAGCCTCCGAGGATAAGTAGATTACTCCTCGAAGACTCCAAGTCGACTCTACTCCCAGATGCTCTCCTAGACCTTAGCAACGAGTCTATGCGGACGATCCGGGGAGGCCTCTTCGAACCCAGAGACCTTACAGCAGCCGAGGATAGGCTCGAAGAGGAGCCTGAAGAAGAACCCAACATAAGGCTCACGAGAGCATCGGCTCTCGATGAACCGAAGCCGATAATGATCAGTAGTGATAGATCTCAAGTCGTCGCTGTCGACGTCTCGAGCGTGAGGGTCGGAGAGTCAGAACAGGGCAGCCTCTACTCTCTAAGAGGGGCGGTAGTCTGGAGAGGAGACTCAGGCTACAACTTCGGGAGGTGTGGGCCACTGACCTTCCAC
>JAGTQV010000042.1:9512-13688 GCA_018397035.1 Candidatus Bathyarchaeota archaeon
TCCTGGTCCCCCATCATCGAGCGTATCCTAGCCAGAATCAGGAACACTCTGGAGAGGTGGATGCAGAGCCTCGCCTGCTCCAGCATCTCAGACGGCATAGTACTTTTGGACGGCTCACTGACCTCGGGAACCCCTGACAACCCTACGGCGTATCTTGAAGGTCTACTCGCCAATTCGAGGGAGAGAGGAAACACTGTCATCGCATTCTCAAAAGATACAAGGCTCTGCTATTCAGGCAGGAAGATCACACGTCTGCTGGAGAAGGCCACGCCACCGTGTATGCTAAACATCGATAGACTGGTCGGTCCCCAGTTCCCGTCAACACCAGTCAGACTCCTGGGGAGAGTCTACGTTGCAAAGATCGCGCGGCAAGGCCTCACATTCAGAGTTGACATTGACCGGCGACTCCAGGAGGAAGAGGCGCATCGAGCGATGGGGAGGCTGATCGGTTCAGACCTGGTTGAGCAGGGATATCCTGAGACCCTCCGGCTGGCCCATATCCTCTCAACCTTCACAGCCAGCGAGGTCCTCGCTGTCCAGAGGCACCTCAAAATAACGTACGGTCTGAGACTTGCGCCGCGGATGAGTTTCAGGAGGGCTCTCTTCGGCCCCTACGGCACCTCGACGGAGGCATCGTAATTGAAGATCTACAAGAAGCAGGGGGATACTGTCCAGATCATCTGCTCGCCAGAGGAATCTGTTGAGAAGGGGGACTACCTGCACATCGAAGATAGAAAATTGAAGAAAGGCCTCATAGTTCAGGTCGTAGACATACAATTCGCGAATCTCCCTGGAATACTGGAAGATATGCTCAGGGACGTCATGACCGAGGAGTATGTTCCTGGACGCGACTACGACCCATTGAACGTATCATCACAGATCGACATCCTCAAGGACACAAAGCTTCTGGTATGCAAGATCCGCGGAGCTGTCGAGAATGGCAGAGTGAGGACTGAAGCGTCCTGGCTGCCGTCCAGAACGACTTCTAGAATAGTCCACTACCCGATAGAGAGACTCGCATCCACGAAAGGTGCGAAGAGGCCGGTCACACTTGGAAGGACAAGGACAGACTCACTGACAGTCGACGTCAAGATGCTTGATGGAAGACTGAATATCATAACAGGGAAGAAGGGAGTCGGCAAATCCCACCTATCGAAGCTGCTGATCCTCAGCCTCATCAAGAACGGAGCCCCATGCCTGATAATAGACATCAACGGGGAATACGTGAATCTGGGGCTGGGCAAGGATGATAAGCCGAGCCCAGTCGTCGGCAAGATATCTGTACTGAAGCCAGGCGTAAACCTGAGGTTCAGCCTCGCCGGAGTCGGCCTCAAGACCTTCCTTGACACGATGATCTACGCCCTAGACCTCCCAAGGACCTCCTCCAAAGTCTTCTGCAGGATCTGGAGTGAACTCGAGAAGTCTGGAAACCTCAACCTGAACTCCCTGAACGAGATGATCAGGAGATTCAGTTGCCATGAGAGTGTGAGGGAAGCGATCTACTCAAGATTCAGCACGATAATGGATCTTGAGCTTTTCACAGACGATCCGAGACTTGAATTCGACTTTGACCTCTTCGTGGAAAGGATGAATGGAGGCCACGCCTACATTATCAACATGAAGGATGAACACTCGATAAGCCGCAGACTGATAGTCGAGCTCTTCATAAGCAAACTGACTGAGCAGCTCTCAGATATGAGGTTGAGAGCGGTCTTCCTATTCGCTGAGGAGGCCCACTTCTACCTTCGTGAGACATACTGGGACGACATAGTTACCAGGATGAGGCACCTGGGCATATTCACAACCTTCATAACGAATCAGCCTGACACAGTTCAGGAGAGCGTCTACAGACAGGCGGACAACATATTCATGTTCAACTTCACGAATGAGCATGACTTGGAAGCTGTCTCTAGGGTGGCGAAGATAGACGGTGAGAGCCTCAGACTCATCGTGAAGGATCTCCCTGCTCACAGATGCCTCGTCGTCGGCGACATAGTCAGAGACTTCCCGGTCGTGATAAACGTCGACCCCCTTGAAGTGCAGACGATGGGCCAGACGAGACACTTCTTCCAGGACTGACCTGGAAAGGCTTTTAGAGCCTTCACAGCCCTGTTGTGGCTGAGTGAGGATGTTGAAGAGTGAAGCCGGACCCACACATAGACAGAGGATAACAACGATCCTGAAGGGAGTAGTCGAGACTTCAACCATCAAATCAGTCTACTTCAGGGACGAGCCTTCATCAAGGGCTGAGCCAGGCCAGTTTCTGATGGTCTGGATACCGGAAGTCGACGAGATCCCTATGAGCATCTCATACATGTGTGAAGACGGCTCAGCAGCGGTCTCTGTGAAGATGGTTGGGCCTGCCACTAACTCACTCTACTTTAGGAGGAGGAATCAACCGATAGGGGTTCGCGGACCATATGGCAGAGGCTTCAGCCTGACCAGCGGCAAGAGGGCGCTCATAGTCTCAGGAGGGGCTGGAGGTGCACCTCTCGGTCCACTATCAGATCTGTTGGCGGCGAAGGGCCGTGAATTCACAGTAGTCGTAGGGGCGCCTGTGACAGGTGAACTCCTCTTCCTTGACCGGTACCGGGCTAACGCCCTGAAGGTCGGCGGTAAGGTTATCCCTGTCACTGAGGACGGAGCATACGGCGTTAAGGGATTGGCTTCAGAAGTCGCGGAGGCCGAATTGAAGGAGAGCGACTACGACATCATCTACACCTGCGGTCCGGAGCCGATGATAAAGCGGCTCCTTGATCTGGCTGAAGAGTACTCAGTCCCTATCCAGGCAAGCCTCGAGAGGATAATGAAGTGTGGAATCGGGATATGTGGAAGCTGCGTCATAGACTCGTACAGAGTCTGCAGGGATGGACCTGTCTTTGATGGGGAGGCTCTCAGAGAGATGAAAGAGCTGAACGTGACTAGGCGGGACCACGCCGGCCGGCCGGGCCCACTGCAGGGAAGACATACTTAAATCAATGATGTCAGAGGATAAGGTAGGGTTAGGCGAAAATGCCCACACACGGATCCTTAACGAAGGCAGGGAAGGTCAGAAGTCAGACGCCGAAGATCCAGGCAGCCCCCCGTATATCAGTTCCACCGAGGATAAGATTCAGGAAGATCCACATGAAGAGGTTCGTCCTCGGCAGGAAGATAGGGCAGAACTGGATGGCGCCTGAACGGAGAAGGTTCTAGGCTACTTCTGAGATCTGCCGCAGACCGGACAGAAGACAGAGTCCAACTCTAGTGTGCCGCCGCAGAATTTGCAGCGTTGCTTCTCAGGGGCGGCAGAAGCTTCTGGAGAACCAGCTGCCACAGGCTGAATTCTAACGACAGGCCTGCCCAGCGAGTTCAGGCAGACGATCAATCCTAGTATCGCCGCTATCCCGCCTCCGAACTGCAACAGTAAGCCGAAGGTCTCTGTTGGAATATCCTTAGGAAGGAGTCCTGAGAAAAGTTCCATCATCATCTGGTTCTCCTTAGGTATCAAGGAGTCTCCAACCTGATACGTCACGAACCCTAAGATGAACAAGAGAGCTCCGGCAGCCAGACGTTTGCTCAAACTCTCGCCTCAAGAGACTCTAGCCCAAACCTTGAGGAAGAAATATAAACTTTATCTACCATGCGTCCAGGTCTGAGTCCTCCCCAGTCTGGCCAAGGCGACAAGTTTCTCTCTCTCACCAAGCTTGGCAGACTCCACCGCTGACTCGAGCATCTCCGCAGCCTCATCCATAGCTCTCCGGTCAACAGGGAATGGGGTGCCGTCCTTGCCACCGAATGCGAAAGAGTACTTTACAGGGTCAACCCAGCTCGGCTCCTCACCGAAGAGCAGCTGAGCAATCAGGGCGAGGCCGCGGACCGTCGAGGGGCCCACGCCTGGATAAGCGAGTAACCCCTCAAAGTTCGCAGGCGGATTCATGTAGGCCGCCTCAAGAGCTCTCCAGTTCACCCTCCTCGGCGCCGAGTAGCCCCTCAAGCTGACTGAGTCCTCTAGACCAAGCCACCTCTCAAGTGAAGGCTGAGCCTCCCTCTCGATCAAGTCGAAGAGCCTACGGAGTCTTCCAGCCCCTTCACGAACAAGGTCAACACATGCCCTTCTGGAGCCCTCGCTTTTCTCAGCGGTCATATCGAGGGCTGAGTCATGTCTGAACCCCACGATCGCCTTATGAGGCTCCA
>JAGTQV010000041.1 GCA_018397035.1 Candidatus Bathyarchaeota archaeon
AAAGCGCTCGCTGAGCCTATTTTACTTCAGCCTCTCAGGTTAGAAAAGGGCTCGCATCCTCGGACTAAACTCCGAGGGGTTCACTCAAACACTAAAATGAATTCTTGGAATAATGATCGATGCATATTCGAGTAAAAGTGATGCTGTCTGCTCAAGAAGAGAAGAGTGCAGAACTAGATGTAGTGCCTAAGTCAAAGACTAGGGAGATCAAGAATATCTTGTCGGAACGTTTTGGTTTGATAGCTGATGATCATGTTTTGGAGAAAAAGGTTGATGTGAGAATTCCCGGACTCGAGGTACTCAAATTCGGCAAGAGCGGTAAGCTTGAGTATACAGGTGAGGATGCAGCTGTCAGAACGGCAATTCTATTGAATGAGGATAAGACACTCGCAGAACAAAATGTATCAAGCGCCGACGAGATCATACTGAGATGGACACGGTAAAGCTACCATGCGTTGTCCAGTATGTGGCCTTAAAAGGACGACTTTTGCTAAGGAGGCCGGCTTTCATATATACTCAGAACTTCTTGTATGCCTAAACTGCAAACGCGCAGACTGGCTTCTTGTCGGTGAACATAACGAACCTGTCAGCCAATTTTCAGAAAGGATCTTATGGCAGACAAATGATATGCTCATCGCCCAAAACGATTCTGACACAAATATACGAGTTGTATGGTGAACCTGATGTTTCATCATTCACAGGAGCTAGAGTTCGACTTCATCGTGTCTACGAACTCGTGAACCCGAAGCTTGAGACACTTTCACATGGCAAATTTGTCGAACGAGTCAAAGAAGTTCTGCTCAGCAGAAAGAAGAGAGATGAACCTGAATCCATTCTTGCCTTGGAGGTACTAGGTGAAGAACCACGCGACTCAGGTTCTGAGAGATCACGACTTCTTACACGACTGGGAGATTACGAGACTTTGCCTAAGCCTGGTATTTCAGCTGAAGACTTCCTCCGTAGGTTAAATACAGACCTTGAATGCTTAGATGCACTTGAAGGCTCAATTGGTCCAAGCGAGACTTTTAGGCTTGGGAAATTAGTTCTTGCTTTAAGAAACCCCAACGGAGGATGGACCAAGGAGATTTCTCTGCATCACGACAAAGAGGGAGAGTTGGAGGAGAGTCCAGGATGGCGATTCAATGTCGTCAGCAGCTTCAAGAGTAATGTCGCTCCCACACGTCTGGCCCTGAATGCACTCAGGTGCCTGCACATAGGACTGAAAGATAGTAAATTGACAATAGATTTTCTAAAGAAATGTCAGAACCGTGATGGCGGATTCAACTGTGGAGACTCGTCCGTGACCCGAAAGTCGAGCATCTTAGACACGTTTGAAGCAGTTGAAGCATTGAATATCCTCGGTGCGAAACCCAAGGATCTGAAGAAGTGTGTAGAGTGGCTTCAAGCGCATCAGAGGCCTGACGGTGGATTCGCTGATGATCCAGGAGAAATGGACTGGTCAGCCTTAATCCTAGGAGGAAAGAAAAAGACTATCAAATCGGAGACATCCACTACGCGAAACCTACTATGCTGCAAAAGCCCTTTCAACACTAGACTCTGCCCCTAGAATGTGAAGTTATGCATTGAATACATCATGAATCAGAGAACGGGTTTTGGATTTGGCAATGGTTGGCCTTCAGACACTTTCTATGCTCTATCAACGCTCCAATTGCTTGGAGCACTTGACGAGATAATGTCTATCTTCTA
Organism: Candidatus Bathyarchaeota archaeon; assembly: GCA_018397035.1. Classification (GTDB taxonomy): domain Archaea; phylum Thermoproteota; class Bathyarchaeia; order 40CM-2-53-6; family RBG-13-38-9; genus JAGTQV01. The sequence continues at coordinate 1,708 of JAGTQV010000041.1, forward strand.
ACCAAGAAGCAACTTGTGCGATCAATCATCGCTTTAACTTCAAGCCTATTCTGTAAGCTTGCTCCATGACCTCTCGATATTTCTTCACTGCTCCTTTTATCCCTACAGACACAATTAACTTCGCATGTAACTTTGCTCCGAGGTAGTCTAGCGACTTTTTGACCATGTTCACCAAGGGTCGGGCTGCTGATGTATCGCTCTCCTCTAAAGGAGCGACCAACACTACTTTCTTTCCTTTCATCTTGTGGATGTATCTTGGATGCAAGAATGCATACCAACGGTCTATGAAGGCTTTCAATTGAGCGGATGGACCGTACCAATAGACTGGTGTGTCAAGCACTAAAGCATCGCTATCAAACAGCTTGTCACATAGTGGCACCATATCATCGCTTATCTTGCAATACCCTTTCTTCTGACAGTTGTCGCTGCATTCAGCCTGAGCGCAGCGCGCGCACTACGGTCCCGGTCAGACCCGGTCGAGGCTAGGACTGCGCAGCTCCACACCTGCTACAGTATCTTGAAGATTCAGGCATCAGGAATCTGCAGTTGATACAGTACTTGGTTCCGGGGTGGGCGATTGGAGGAGCCTCCTGTGGAGGTCGACCGCGTACCGCCACCGGCAGATATGATGCAGCAGAAGGTATCCCCATCGATGCTGGCTCAGAAGCGTATCTGCGGCAGCTGTAGCAGAACCATCCAGAGTACCGTTCGATGAATACTAGGGGTCGACCGCATTTCGGGCATGTCGCAGCCCATCTCTGCCTTATGAGCGGTATCAACGCTGGGATGACCCTCTCCCTGAAAGGTGAGAGTCTCGCAGCCCTCCTCATCATCAAGGCAACCACTACCCACTGTGAAGAATATACGAGGAGCACAAGGAGCAGGTCACCGCCCAAGGACAGGATGGAGTCCCAGAGCCCATGGAAGAACGTTGCAACCATCAATCCTGCACAGACCAGTCCTGTCCCTCCCCTTACCTTCGCGAGTCCAAGGAAGAAGCCGAACATCCCGCTGTCGAGGGCGTGGCCTGGAACACTCAGAACCGCCCTCAGCAAGCCGACCCCTAGGCCTCTAGGCAGGACATAGAGGATATTCTCTACTGTGGCGAATCCGAGGGCAGCCGCGCTTGAGTAGACTATCCCATCCATAACCTCATTGAATTCCTTTGAGCGGTATGCCTTCACTCGAACAGCGAGATACTTCATAGACTCCTCCACGAAGGCGATGACGATGAAGTAGTGGAGCAGAGTCTGGACAGGGCTGGAGCCCTCCTCCGGCGCCGCGATCACTAGTCCACCTATAGTCTCAAGGATGAGCGCAGGTATGATGGCGAGGGCTCCTAAGAGGAATGTTGAGAGCAGCAGCCTCGCCGGCTCCCTCTCATACTTGTCCCGAACCCAGAAGAACCAGAGGAAGAAGAGGCCTGGAGCAACAGCCATCACCAGTAGCAGATCGAGGGAGGCCATGCCCCACCAGCCATTCCAGCTATACCGTAGCAATGATAGGACTCTTAAGATCAACCGTTGATCTCATAGTAAGCCCGTACAGGGGATATCCAACTTGGCCAGCAGGTTCAGTAAGGCTCTTCTGCTTTTCCTTGCGGCGGACCTCTGCTTGATGCTTGTAGCTGTGACGCAGGCATCTGGGATTAGGTCTCTGCCACAGATCAATCCTGGCGATGAATGGGTCTTCTACGAGGTCTGGGAAAAGGCAGAGGGGAGGTCTACTCCACTGGTAGTCACCGCAACAGTCCAGGGGCTGGAACGGTTAAGCGGCTACGAGGCTTACGTGATCGAGTACAGGGCTGTGACCTCCAGCACAGGCAGCCCAGTCTACGTCTTGACTCGCTGGATCACAGCAGACTGGCTGGAGCTGAAAGAGGCCTTGACCATCATCGGCCCTAGGAATCTGACCTCGACAAGAATCCCGACGCAGCCTGTGAAGCTGCTTGAGACCCCGCTCGAGGTTGGCAGGAGCTGGCATATCGACACGGTACTGGAGGTCTCAACCACTATTGGGGCTGAGACGAACAGGACAACTCTGGAGTATGGCGGAATTGAATGCGCCGTGACCTCGATCGTTGATCTAGAAGTCATCTCTGGCAGTTACCGAACCTACCTTGTAGAGCAGCGTCAGGGCGGAGTCCTGCAGAGTAGACGCTGGATCAGCATCGAAGCCGCAGAAGCGCCTCTCATTCTGGATATGCAGTCGATCGTCAAGTATGAGGAGTACTCCCAAGACAGGGCTGCCGTCACAGGTGAGCTTGCAGACTACAAGTCAAGGTCGATGGGTACGGACAGCCTCCGCCTCGCCGGCCTCGGCCTCAAGAACGTATTCAGCATCGCAGCTGCAGCCGTGGTCGGATACGGGACCTACATATTCCAAGGCTTCGTGAAGGACCCCCAGCGACGCCGGCCTCGACATCGACTCCTTGAGCCTCTCGGCTGCTTCTTTTTAGCCATAGGCCTGGTCTTTGTAGTCTTTAGCGGCTTGATCTACTACCTCGCCTTCAGCTCATCACTTGTCATCTCTCGAGTTCTTGTGCAGATTCTCACGGGATACTCTTTGCTTGAGTGGAGTGCATTCTTCCTCTCCGCAGGCTTCACTCCACCTATTCTTCATGAGGACCAAGTACAGCCCGGTCCTGCTCGCCGCATCTACTGCATCAGGAGTACTGATGATCCCGGTCACCTTCAAGCTCCTCGGACAGATCCTGGCGCTTCAGGGAGCGGAGTATTTCTTCTGGATCCTCATGGCGGCAGACCTGCTCCAGTGGGGTGTTGGGCCAGGCCTGGTCGCCGGCGGAGTCCTCACCTATCTTATGGTATCAAAGGACTGGAAAGAACTATCCGGTAGGAATACCAGGGTCTTCGACTACGCCGTCGTCGCCGCCACAGCCCTTGGGATCGCATTCGCATTCAGCCCAGAGGTCACATCCCGGATACTGGGGTTGGCTGCTTTCACATGGATCGTCTGGCAGTACGTTACCCCTAAGCTCGTCGCTGTGTGGGTTGCTGGTGCGACGCAGGAGCAGAGGATGAGGACGATGTCAAGGTATATCTTCTATGTCGAGCAGCGGGGACCGATACAGTTCACCGCGGGCGGGGTCTTCAGGAGGTCGATCCTACCATTGCAGATGGCTTTCGGCGTCATCCCATTAATAATCAAGCTGTTCAACATCACCCCTAAGGCTACAGGTGACATCGACCTGGCGCTCCAGACGAGTGCGGTGATGGTGAGGATGGCCTGGTTTGTGATCCCCACAGTCATCTTCGTCGTAGGCCCGCTCAAGTGGATATTCGATGAGAGCGGTGTCAGGCGCTGTGACAGGCTTACACGGGCCTACAAGGATCTGTCGCTCGGGCTCTTCGAGGAATTCGTCGGCGTCGGCTCCCTCATCTTCCTGCTCGAGTTCAGCTATGAGACTTCCGGCAGAGTCCTGGAGGTTACGGCCCTGCTGGCGTTCCTCATAGTCATAACTCTGCTGCCTATCACCCTGCTCTCCACCGCGCTCTACATCAGACTATCGTTCAACCGCCACATCAAGGGTTTCATAGATCGCCTCAAGCAGCTGGGGATGGAGGTCGTCCCTGTAGATCTAGCGACGGTTACGCCGGCCAAGGCTCTGAACCATACACCCCGTGGGATCACCGCAAACTAATGGTCTCTGATGAGTCCCAGCATCGCGACCTCGGCAAGGTATATGTCGATCATCCCTCAGATCGAGATCTCAGCCGCTCTTGAGAGAGTGATTGAACCGCCACCGTACGCTTCGACTGCTCTTCGAAGCTTCCACTCCTTTCGTACTCTTTCAGTGCTCTGTCCAGCACAGTAAATTTGTCTATTCTCTCTTGGCGATCTCCTCAACGAGTTTGGAAGCTCATTCGAGAGCCTTGTGGATATACCACCGAGGACTATGCCACCTGGATCATCTGCATACAAGATAGATGTCTGCGTACTTAGACACTCTTCGGCGCTATACTATGTTCTCTAGGCATAACCTCATTTGGAAAAAGCGCAGTCTTGTTACTGAGTCTACGACATGCAATCTAGCAACAGCACCGTCTATCATCTGGCGCCTTCCAAGGCAGAGCAGTGATTCAGGACAGGATAAGTCCGCGACGAATCGCTCCGATCCGGCGGCGTGGATGTCACTTGTACCCACATCACGTCTAGGCGGGGAGAAAGCTGAAAAGGTTGAGTATCTCTTCTCCATCCTTTGGACAGTACTGGAAATTTGGGCGGACTTGAGGTGTCTGAGAGTTGAAAGGTTAGGATTCCAGTTCCCTCGTGGCGCAAAGAAGGAAGGGTAAGAAGAAAAATGGGAGAAGAGAAGATCATAGGTTAGGCTTCACATCTTCTTCTCATGAGCGGACAGCCAAGGCTATCTAGTCACTGCCGGTTCGAAGATAGCGAGCACTGCGGGATGCATCTTGAGTCTGGAATCAGCGGTGTCATTTGTATTCGCGTGATGCTTGGTCAGCGGGTTGGTATAGGGTGACGGCGAGTTCAAGGTTTTGCAGTATTGCACCACTATTTATTCCTGAGGAAATTCCACAGAAAATGCCGAGCGAGATTCTAGAGCGATACACCAGAGTTCCTTGCGGCAGCGTACCCTAGACTCTAGCTTCGATTTCTTGTCAGGCTCACAAGCCTGATCAGCAGGCTACTGGTTGCGCAAGGCGCCGGTCCTAGCTCCTCTAGGAGGCAGGAAATGAACCTCTCTTTCCACGCATAGAATATGACTGGATTCACAGCGTATTTCCTGCATAGCTCAGCTACACCTATTCTGGTATTCAATGATTCCAGGACTATACGGATCTTCTCCTTTAGACGTCCAGCGTCTATAAGCCATAGACTACCCCTCTTGTCAGGTATCTGTTTTCAAGCGTTCTCATTCTAGAGGGGTCCACACCATTGAAGGCTCTACTCATATACAATGGGGTTAGGATCCTATCAAGTTGACGACCAAGAAGGCGGCTGCTCGACTAGTTGCTGAGGGCAGGGTTCAAGGTAGTTCAGAGTGCATGTCAATAAAGGAAGTCATACCTTTAAGTAGGAAAAAGTTGAAATAGATAGTCAAACAAAGCTACTCCTATGATCCTGAAACGTAAGATCGGGTCCAAGGGCCAAGTAGTCATACCCAAGGATGTCAGGCAGTATGTGGGTGTTGAGCCAGGATCCGAGGTGATCTTCGAGGTGAGGGGGGGTGAGGTCGTATTGAAGCCTAGCAGAGCCCCTGATGATATTGTCAATGAGTATCTGTCAATTGTAACTTCGAAGTTGAAGAGTAGGATTCAGCTGGACCAGATAATAGAAGAAGAGGCTCTTGAGGAGATTGCTATACGTCGATAGCAACATATTCATCTACCCAGTCATCTACGATTCAGACGTTGTTCCTGAAGCAGCAAAAGCCAAGGCAAAGCTACATGAGATCGCCTCAGGCTCTGCTAAAGCATTTACCTCCACGCTGACTTGGGATGAGATAACTTGGGTTACGCGGCGCCTATTCGGCTCTGAAAAAGCTGCTGTCCAAGGCGCAAGCTTTCTCAAGATACCTAACCTGAAACTCTTAAAAGTGGACATAGAGGTCGTATGCTGCGCTCAAACCCTACTTGAAGAGCATCGCCTTAAGCCCAGAGACGCGATACACGCCGCAACCGCCATTAGAAATGGTATCAGCAAGATCCTGAGCTACGATGAAGACTTTGACATACTTCCAAACTTGGTCAGGGTCAGTCCTTAACCTAGTAAGCGGGAAATTCCATGTGCTTTGGCGGTGGGTAAGAGAAAACATAGGAGACATCTACAATGGGTTATGACGGTAAGCCTCTATGGCCGTAGGTACTTTTTGAATGCTTGATGCCCCTCACTTTGGTGCTGATGCCTCAACTATGCCTACCTTAACATATGCAACTGTTCAGGTATTGTTGAGAGCGACCAATCAATAATGAAGCCAGAGGATTGTTGGCTGGAGAAACTTCGAAGAAATTATAGTACCCTGGAGTTAGTTTAGAGTTCAACTATGCCAAGTAATGAGTTCTTGCTCGTATAGTTCAACATCGCTCACCCAAATTCTCGTCGAATCTAGCCTCACAGATAATTGTATGTGAAGCATCATATGATCGGGTTAGATGATTCTATCTCCATGTTTGTTGGATTGGATGTTCACAAGAACTATCTCCAGGCAGCTGTTGTGGACGAGAGGGGAATACTTCTCAAGGAGCAGAGAATACCTAACGATATTCGTGAGATTGAAAAGTTCTTCGCTGATATAGATGATGCAAAGATTGCGATCGAATCGTCATCGGCCTGGTATCACATCTACTAACTGCTATCCAAATGCTATCCGGTTGTTCTGTCTAATCCTGTGAAGACGAAAGCGATAGCCTCCGCGAAAGTCAAGACGGATCGCCTGGACGCCTTAACGCTGGCGGATCTATTGAGAGGATGATACATCACTGAATCCTATGTGCCACCTAGAAGGGTAACGAATACGCGAAGCCTCTAAGCGCGCGCTTGGCTGACTCGCAGTACTCAAGCCAAGCCGTAAGAGAAGAGGTGAAAAATCTAGACGCAAAACCAGTCATACCATACCCGAAGAACCAGGCGAAAGGCAAAAAGGTTCTACGTGTCGACCGCAGATTCCGATCCCACGGACCAGCAAGACTGAGGCGCCTATACCGCAAAAGGTCTGCCGCGGAAAGAGTTGTTTCAAGACCCAAGACCCATTACGGTCTGCGTCAGCTTCGAACCCGAGGCCTGAGAAACACCTTGACACACGTACTCCTCTCCATCATAGCCCTGCTTGCAAACGCGCTATCAGCCATCAAGCAAAGACTAAGCCACAAAATACGCTCACCAATCCACCTCACAAAATTAACATGGAGAAGATAGTTTTGCAGGATACTGGCGCGCGCCGACGCAGTCAGAAGACTCTTGGCAGAACTAAAGTCACTATCAAAGTAGAGCTTGCACAGGATGTTCCGTCAAGTTCAGCACTAGAAGACCGTGAAGAAAACCTCAACCAGAATTGCCGCGCGATCAGGGATTCACCTTATGATACTCCAGCCAACTAGCAACGCTCAGCCTGTTGATACATTCAGGTTTGAGAAACCCCTACGGCACCAAGGGGGGTGTGCGTGCATGTTGTGATTGCGGCCGGTTCAATTCTCTATTTGGTAGGTCGCGGTGTGAGAGTTCAGCTGGGCTATAGCCTCTTATAGGTCACTGTAATACATGTATTACGTGGTGGATCACTTGTCCATCGTAACAGTCAGGGTAGACAGGGAATTGAAGAAGCGAATGGACAGGCTGAGGCATGTTAACTGGTCCGAGGTCATAAGGAGAGCCCTAGCTGAGAGAATAGCACTAGAGGAGAGCCTATCATCCCTAAGAACCATTGATGTAAGACGCCTCGGAGAAGCCATCAGAGACCAAGATCGATTGCGGTCAAAGACAACTGGAAAATGGTCAGGCGCCGAGGAGATTCGTAAGTGGAGAGACCTAAGAAGATAGCCGTCGACGCCTCGGTGGCAATAAAATGGTACAATATCGAACAACACACTGAGAAGGCACTGGCGATACGTGAAGACTATGCAAAACAGAAGATAGACCTGGTCGCGCCCTATCTGCTCCCATACGAGGTTGGAAACGCCCTAAGGTACAATCCTGACTTCGGACTTGATGATTTGAGATCTGCTCTGCGCGACCTTCTGGCCATGCAAATAAGCTTCAGAGTTCTTGACGAGCAGATGTGTGAGGATGCCGTCGAACTAGCTTGCAAGTTCGGGTTAACATTCTACGATGTGAGTTATGTTGTAATCAGCAGGGTCGAGAAGTGTCCACTCTATACTGCTGACGATGAACTGTTGAACAAGACAAAAGATGAGATGATTATACATCTGGGTAACTATATCGCGCTTTGACTACTAACTTGGAATACCCATTCAACCTGTGTAATGACAGCTTTCAGCCTTGGTGGTTCGGTGAGTTTGTGAATGCTCTACTCTTGTTGAGTCTCTCTCGGCTCAATCCTCTTGATGCCTGGGACATTGTCGAAGTCTGTGTCGAATGAGACAATCTGATCCAGCCGCAGACTCCTCATAGCTTGGCATGTTGTCGAGTCGTCGAAGTCCAGGTTGAGACTCTGCATATGCTTTGTGGCCTCTATTCGTTCGTATAGCGATAGGAAATGGGTTTGGAGAGACTTGTAGCCTAGTAGGGATGACAGAAATAGTAACAGCTCTGAAGGCTTCTTTCCCCACCTCTCCATAACCAAGACTATGCTGTCGATTATGAAGTCGGTCGTCACCCCTTCAATGGAGCCATTCCTTACACGCTCCAAGAAGACTTCACAGTCATCAGCCCGCTCCTCATCTAGCAGGAGCTCAAGGAAGATGTTTGCATCGATGAAGTACAGCTTCTACCTAGCCCTCGCTCTATCCACCCTGATCTCAGCCGCTTCATGTTGCAGTTCTACACTGCTCTTCTCCACATGGCTCAGAAGTCCTCTGAGAACCCTTACCGGTTCGCTTGGGATTTCGATCCCAGCCATGGTCTCCTGCACCCTTATCCAGCGTCTGATAGCGTCTGCCGCTGCTTTACTCAGTGAACCGCGAGAATATCCGTAACATTCCATAGAGGCTCTCCTGAACTTTCTCTCAAGTTCCTCTGGCAGGTAGATTCGTAGAGATCTCATGAGTTTGATTTTAGACTTAAAGGTATTTAAGCCTTTAAGCTCATATATTTGCCCGAAAATCCTCCGCTCTAGGTTTCAAGCAACACGTACCTAGTCCACCAGAGGGGTCGGCGAATCCCAGCCTCAAACAGGTCGGAATGTAGAGATTAAGAGAGCTGTGGCTTCTCACCGGCCATAGACTAGCTAATGTGTGTTCTTGTCCGAGCTGGCAAGAAACAAGCTACATGCAGGATCGAGGACTCATAAGCATACGACCTCTCCGGTCGCGTCAAGATACCCAAGAAGCTGTATCCGTTGTCTGCGCCACCGCGTAGACGGTACATGACCCGTATGGTGTTCCAACTATTGTTGCGGTTACATTAGCATCTGGGGTTCAGGTCGATGGAATTTTGAAACGGCCCATTTCCCTGTTTTGAGAAAAAGCAACCTGAGTGAGACTCTCTTCAGGACCAAAATAGATTGTTGAGAAAGGGTATCCAAGGTTGCATGGCATTTCTCAAGAAGACTGGGAAAGTAATGTTGGCCAGACCAATAGATTCTCATCATTCTCTGATTCATAGCGCAAAGGCTTCTTCGCTAGATAAGAGTCTCCTTTTCAGCACTCTGATACTCGATCCCCTCTCGCAAGTATCTCTCCATCGTTTGTTACCAAGTATTCAATCTGCATCCCTTCATCCTTAAGGCACGATATGTGAGCCAGATGAAGTGTATCCAGTGTCTTAAGTCTCAGTTCGGAGGCCAGCTCCAGAGCCCTTAGATATATATGAGATATCTTCACTGATGAGCCGGGCAGGTTTACTGTCACCGGGATAAGGTCTGCATCAACAATCCTTAATCTACAGTCTTTAATCGCATACTTAACCAAGGCCTGTACATTCTCTTCATGGGACAACCCTTACCGCCTCGATTTGTGATGGAAACTCGACCTCGTTGGCTTCCAGCAGCCTTGAAAAGATACAGCTCAACTCCAACACGGAGAGGGACGATGCTATCTTCTCAGCGCGCGCTCTATCCTGGCGCACTTATATAGAACTTCAGGGCTCACTCCGTCTGAGACGAAGTCATTTGGTTGAGGGGAAGGTATCCGGAGAGGCCGAATCTAGAGACAGAAATGTTAGTAGGAGAGGTTTTGCAAAGGCTGTTTTGGTTGCGGTTGGCGCTGCGGTTGCGGGACTGGCTGGTCTGACACAACTCAGAAGATTACGAGAGCAGCCACCTGCAACCACGGTTGTGGATACATCCGCCGTCACTCCGCCGAAGAGCCGAGATGTAGCGGAACTAGTTCTGCTGAATGGAAAGATCATAACTGTTGATTCGAATGATTCGATCGTCGAGGCTGTAGCTGTGAATGCTGGAAAGTATGTCAAGATTGGAACGAGTGAGGAGATCAGGGGTTTAGTCGACAAGAATACTCTGGTTGTAGACCTGAAAGGTCAAACAGTCACACCTGGTTTGGTGGATTCACACTGTCACATTGGAGGAGGCTACGCGGAGAAGTATTACCTAGACTTGCGGCCTGGAAGAGTAGATTCGATCTCTGAAATCGTCGAGCTTGTAGCCAAGAAGGTTAATGAAACTCCGAAAGGAGAGTGGGTGCTGGGATTCGGATGGCATCCCGCATACTGGAAGGATAGGCGGCACCCCAATCGTTTCGACCTTGATCCCATCTCACCTGAAAACCCTGTCTTCCTCACTGACATGAGCGGCTGGTATGGATGGACGAACAGCTACGCGCTCAGGCTCGCCGGCATAGACGAGAATACGCCGAATCCTCCAGGAGGTGTCATCGACAGAGACAAGACAACAAATGCCCCAACCGGTCTTCTCGTCAACCATTCTGCAATGTGGCTTGTGAAGAGACCATCCCCCTCCAAGAAACAGTTGGAGGAAGGCATCAAGTATGCATCAGACATGTTCTCGAAAGAAGGGGTCACAGGCATCATAGACAACTGGGTGAGAGGCAAGGATCTTCTGACTGCTTACCAATCTTTGAACAGTCAAGGTGAACCTTCAACCCCGACAGACGTCTACTATCTCGTGAACTCGGTGGCTGATGCTGAGGCAGCTCTGAAAGCCTTATCATCAATAAGACAAGGATTCGGAGACAGAGTCAAACTGAAAGGCTGGAAGTTGCAGGTTGACGGTGGAGCGGCGACAGCTTTCACATATGAGCCGCATAAAGGATACGCCCATTCCATCCCAAGCCTCAATCCGGAAACGTTGAAGACGATCGTGAGCATGCTTCACAAGTCAGGTCTGCAAATCTGTGTACATGTCATCGGTGATAAGGCATTAGATGTAACGTTGGATGCTTTCGAAGCTGCACTGAACGAAAACCCAAGATCGGACCACCGTCACAGACTCGAGCATGTGGTCGTCTCACCAAGCAATGCAGCCTTGAAACGTGTTAAGAGACTTGGACTTGTGATCTCCACGCAGACACAGTTTCTATACTTTAGCGGAGACACTTGGTTGAGGCTTTTTGGAAAGGAAAGGCTTCAGATGGGGATCCCAGTGAAGACAGCCGTGGATATGGGCATACCGGTAGCCCTCGGATCTGACTATCCTTGTTCCCCTGATACTAGCCCTCAGATGACTCTGTGGTCAGCGATCACAAGACAAAGTTTCAACGGAGAGATCATCGGCCCTCAAGAGAGTGTTGACATCAAACAGGCTTTGCGACTCCACACAATCGGATCTGCCTATGCAGCCCACGAGGAAGATATCAAAGGTTCTGTTGAATTGGGAAAACAAGCAGACCTCGTCGTCTGGTCAGACGACATATACTCCATACCTACGGACAAGATTAGAGATATGAAAGCAGAGTTGACGATTATTAAAGGTCAAGTAGTCCACAAGTCAAGTGACACAGAGGTAATGGTGGCTACTGGTTCAGAGTATCTGTCTTCATGATTATGTAAGTTCTGCATGATCTGCTTTAGAGATGCGTCAGCCATACCTTGCATTTGCAGTAGTCGCAACCGCCACCATACTGGATATGCAGAAGAAGCGCAGAGACCAAGCAATCCATACATATCCTCCTCTTCATCTTCAGCAAGGCACCTCAAAACAACCCCCACTGATCGAGTCTGCAAGACCCATGAATACTCCAACGCTGGAATACCGGCTAGGCCGGAATTTATCGAACGATTAAAAACTGATGGTACAGGAGCAAACTAAAGTCCCAAGAAAACTATGTTCGGATACGGAATACCGTCCCTTATCCGAGGCCACAGAACCCTAGTGTGACAGCTATGGTGAGACCTTTCTCCACCATTTGAATCAAAGCACTGAGCATTGAAGATCTTATCTTCATGCTGCTCCTGCAT
>JAGTQV010000043.1:0-8567 GCA_018397035.1 Candidatus Bathyarchaeota archaeon
CCAATCTCAACTATCCAGCGCTTCATATACTAGTTTTCACGCCCTTTGTCTACCTTGGCCTTCAGGATATGAGATGGATAACGTTCCTCTTCGAGATCGCAACAGTCGCCATCATATACGGCAGATCCCCCCCTGAAATAAGACATCTCATCCTGATCCCGCTCTTCGCGGGCTCGGATCTGGCTATCAATTTCACAGCCGGCTGCCTCAGTGATTTCCTGTGGGTTCTGCCTCTCACTGTCACAGCCTTCCACATGAGGTCCCCTCTGATAGCTGGATCTGCCTACGGTCTCGCCTGTGCTGTGAAGCAGGAGCCTTGGATCCTGTTACCCTTCCTTGTGACTTGGACTTGGAGAATGCTTGGGAGGGAGGTACATGAGAAGCTGACTGCAACGGCAAGATTTCTCTCCTCGGCGGCAGTCGCCTTTTTTCTGCCTAACATCTTCTTCATACTCAAGAACCCTGAATTCTGGTGGGCCGGGATTACAACTCCTATTTCAGGGGAGCTCATAGTCCTCAGCCAAGGAATATCAACAATAACACAGATGGGTCTTGTCACGATCTCGAAGGCTTTCTACGTGACTCTTGCCGTTGTCGTCTTCTTGCTGCTCCTCTTCGCCTACAACATCAGCTTCAAGGAACTGAAGTATGCGATGTGGGCCTTTCCAGCGGTGATAATGTGGTTCTCGCCACGCGGGCTCCAAAACTACTTCATCTATCTGATCCCGCTCTGCCTTGCTGCTGCTGTAGCTTCATACGAAGAACTGAGGGGTGGTCGAAGTTTAATCCGAGATGGCGACTGATCCTTGGACTCTCATATCTGATAGTCCTCGCATCTATAGTTGCTCTCTCATTCACTCAGAACTACGGGAAGATGGACGACCTTCCCATAATTTTAAACCCCAACTTCAAGTACTTCACCAAGGATCCCCTGACAGGTGGCCAGAAGCCATTCCTCTGGGAAGTGACGTATACGAAAGGGCCGAACGATGATGCCTTCATCAGACATGACGTAGTGGATGGCAGAGAATGTCTCGGTCTACACATTTATCAGGACGGGGTTAATGACACTTACAGCTGGGCCAGCATTCACGTTAAGCAGACGTTGAGAGGGTATGCGGCATCAAGATTTTTGAGGTCTAAACTGGGGCTGTGGGTCTACCCAACGTACAGCTATGCCTTTGATCCTTTTTCTAAGGAGCCTTGGAACGTTTTTGGGATAGAGATCAATGACGGGAGGAACATCCTATGGATTATCTTCAGTGACGGATTAGAGGGTTCCTACCAGATCCGCAATCACCGAATAGTGCTGGTGAATGCTCCACTTAACCGATGGACGTATGTTCAGATAGATCTCTTGAGTCTATACAGGCAAGCCGGCTGGGAGGAGTCGGCTGATCTCTCATTCATCCTTATACTAGGGGCGACTAAGGAGATGCGGGGTAACTATGCCGGTTACTACTGTGGAGTGAAGGTAGAGACCGGGGCTGAGTGGTCCTAGCTCGATATGAGACGAGACGTAGCCGTCTTTATAAAACCCTCGTGCAATGTTGAGATTGGAGATCGACCTACAGCTACCAAGTAGAGGTTGGAGGAGTTGAGAATGTGGAGTCGACTGAAAGAAACGCTTGGCCAGAAGAGAGGTCTATATTCGGATCTCTGGCACGTCGTTGTCGTCTTGGCGGTCTGCGCGATAGTACTCGTCTTTACTCCAGCGCCTCCTTACATAGTCTTCATGGGCGGCAGCATCATGGTCTCTGTCTTCATTCTTCCAAAGATAAGGCGGGTAACAGGCTACATCTACTCACTCCTCTCGTGGATCTTCGGTACAACAGCAGTGCTTGTGATGATCGTCTACGCAGTGAAAGCTGCACCACCATATATAGTCGGCGATAACCTAGTGCTCATCCAGGTCGAGGTACTTCCCGGGATCAACATGAAGCCTATTACGATCTTCATCTTCGCCTTCTTCCTCTGGTTTGTCTTCGGCCTCTATACGCCTTCATCAATACGCCGCTTCGAACAGATGCTCCCGGACATCAGGAGGATAATGTACTCAGTCGCGTGGCTTGGAGTTCTCGCAAGCGGTTTTGAGCTGGTCTACCACATTGTGGTCTGGTCAGCCGCATTGTCTGTGCAAGGCCTCCAGAACCCCGACATAATAGTGAACCCTTGGCCATGGCGGAGTATGACCCCGATCAACATAGTCTTCGCATCAAAACTGGTTGTGCTAGTATTCGTAATGTCCTGCTTCATAATCGACTATCTCAAGATGATAGAGGCTGGAGAGAGGACTCTAGGGAGAAGAGAGTAGCACGGGATCACTGGCTGAGTGCTGAGATATGGCATTCAAAGGATCGATTCTGCTCCTTCTATGTCTCGTCTCTTTGAACATACTACTCTCTGAGAGAGATGTCCTAGCGCAAACCTCTGACTCAGAGGAAATGGTTATTCTATACGCACATACAGACTATGCTGTGGGAGCCAAAGACGGGAAGATCCTGAGCACAGCCCCACCCTACGGACAGCGACGGTCAGCGATCCTGGACAAGGAGATACGGTTCATTCTGTATCCGCCTCTATCCCAGGAGCTTCACATCCAAGGCTCAGTCAACTACAAGCTACACTTGCGATCGCCTGTGAAGAGGTCGGTTCAACTTAACATATCGCTCTACGAGGTTGAAGCTGAGGGAAGTATCAGGCGTGTCTCAACCGTTTCTGTAGCCCTTCCGGTGGAAGACCAGATCAACCCTTATGTTCTAGGCATTCCCTTGATCCACACATTCAGTGAGGGCTCCACAGTCGTATTCTCGATCATTCCGCGGTCAGATGTCCAGCCGCTCGTGATCTTCTGGGATGATCCACAATCAGACACCTACGTGGCCTTGCCGATCAAGGAGGCATTCAAGGTCCTTGAGCTGAGGGCTTTGGATCTAGTTGGTGAGCCGTTGGCCGGAGCGCATATCAGTGTTGTGGCAGGAGAGAGCCGTATCTGGGACGGTCGCACCGACCCGACCGGCTGGGTTAAGGCACTGGTGCCTAGAGTGGAAGAGATATACTACGAGGTAACAGTCAGGTGGATGAACATTGTTGTCAACAGAACACTATACCGAACCGTAGGCGATGCTAAGACCCAACTGAGATGCAGGGTCTACCGCCTCGAGCTCTTAGCACTTGATTTGGCGAGGATGCCGGTTGGAGGAGTTCAGGTAGCTATCCTCCGGAACGACACTCTGATCAGTGAGGGGAAGACGTCCGGTGATGGCAGGATCCAGTTCAACCAACTTCCGGAATCGGAATACACTATTGGAGTAAGATACGACTTCACGATCCTCATGCTCCCGCTAACGGCATCTCAAAACATAACACTCCACCTCTTATCGAATACTGACCGCAAGATCGATCTGCCTGTGCTCAAGCCTTGGGTTGTGGATTCTGCAATCTTAGGATCCTTCGCGCTGATGGCGACGGTATCAGTAGCCACCATGCTCAGAAGGAGAAAGAAGGCGATGTATGAATATGATTTTGAGTACATCGACGAGATAACTGGTGGCGGCATACCAGCCTCCTCTTCAGTGATGATATCAGGTCAACCGGGATCAGGAAAGACTGTGCTTGCCACGCAGCTCCTCCTCAAGAGCCTCAGGAGCGGTAACCGTTGCATCTTCATCACCAACGTAGACTTCCCATCGAATATTCGCAGGGAGATCAGTAACTTCGAGCCGAAGATCGAGGAGTATGAGAGAAACTCGAGACTGATCTTCATAGACTGCTACTCCGCTTTAAGCGGCCAACAATCATGTGAGGAACACAGGATTCCCGCGGTTGGCGACCTCACAGGCCTGGGAGTACAGATCTCAGAATGTCTTGAGAAGCTCGGTCAGAACACAGATGTATTCTTCGATTCCTTGACGCCTCTATTCACCATCCTCAGGGATGAATACATCTGCAGTTTCGTACATTCTGTAGGCGCAAAGACCAAGGGTGTCAAAGGCCGCTTCATATATACGCTGGGATCCGGCGTGAACAAGAAGGGGCTGCAGGCCATAGAATCGATATCAGACTGCATCATAGAAACTTCGATGACGGAAGTGTCAGGAGAGTACCGTACAATGCTGCGGATAAAAAAGATGATGAAGAAGCATCTCGAGGGATGGACTGAATTCCGAGTCCAAGACGGGAAGGGCGTGACTTTCAGGACTGCACGCCCACGCGAGAAGAGGGGCCATCCTACACCCCCCAAAGGATCCTAGAAGACACGGTCTTTAGGATAGACCTCGATCCCGTTTGAGGTTATCTGGTAGGGCCTGAGCTGCGCATCATGAGGGATTCCCCGCATCTTCTCAATCTGAACTGCTCTCACAAGACTTCCAGCATGAATGAACGTATGCATTAATATCACGCCTTGAGATAGGAACTCCTCAACCTGAAATGCACGCCTCAACATACTCGTTCTAAGCTCCGTGCTCACAAGCGATGTGCACCCTAATCCTAGAAGCGAGTCAAAGAACATCAGCATCGCTCGCCTTCTCTTGTAGGGATCGATGTACCGTAGCATTATCGAGGTTATGGGGTCCACGGCTATCCTCTGTATGTCCTCCTCCTTCACAATCCTTCTGATGGTATCGATCAGGAATCGCACGGTCATTCTCGGCTCGGCCTCTATCCCCTCCCCACTCAGGAGTAGACCCGAACTCCTCGAGGCCCCTGTGCCCCTCAGCATTGTTGCATCCAAGAAGAGCAGCCTACCCTCAGCCTCAAGCTTCTCAAGATTCCAATTGAAGGGGGACAGGTTGGCTTTAACATGTTCCGGCGCCTCATCCATCGCGACGTAGAGTCCGCGCTCATCCACAACGGCCCCGCTCTTGAGGAACTGCATCAGAAGTATCGTCTTGCCCGCTCCTGGACTGCCGACTACAAGTACACACTTGCCCTTGGGCAGGCCACCACCCAGCAATTCATCGAGGCCCTTCGAACCTGTCTGGATAAGTTGCATCTCTGACCTTTACCACCATAACTAATTCATACAGATTCAATTTAAGATTTGCATGGGAACATGCATGCCTTCAGATAAACACTGGAGAGCCTGAGGGCTGAGTGAGGGACTGTCCATGTCCCTCAGTAGCTACTTGAGTAGAGGCGATTCCCGGCCAACGACAATCTTCACAATCTACATCTACAAAACTATACTGATAACATCAGCCGCCTCTATGAAAAAGATTTAGAGACTGGATAAGAAAGCTGAGCGGGAAATGTCTATTGCCAGAATGCTCATCCGCCTTCTACTCCTGGTTTTGATGCCGCTTCACCTAGCAGCGACTACGGTACATGTAGATGCATCATATTCCAGCAATGGAATCCAGGACTCTAAAGCTCTCGGTCCCCAGCCGACCATAGCGATACTCGTAGAATTCAGAGACCTGAAACATCAAAGGAGCAAGGAGGATATTGCCTCTGACATCTTCTGGCGTCTTAACAGCTACGTTACGGAGGCCTCCTATAATGTTTCATGGGTGGTCGGAGACCTCACCGATTGGGTTGAGCTCACGTCTGAGAGCTCATTCTATGGTCGTGACTTCGGGCCATTCATCGATGTTGAGGTCCGAGCCTTGATAGACAACTCTCTGCGTGCAGCAGACCCCATGATCGACTTCAGACTCTACAGACACATCATCATAGTCCATGCAGGCTTGGGTCAAGAGACGACTGGAAATCCTTCTGACATATGGTCTGGGTATATGACCTGTAAGCCCCCATTGCATGCGGACGGACTGCTGATTACGAACGCGATCATCGTCCCAGAGCTGGAGGCAAGAGAGATCGACCCTCTTGGAATATACGCCCATGAATTCATGCACAGCCTAGGGCTTCCAGACCTCTACCCTGACAGCACACTGAGAAAGAGTAAGCACATGGAGGCTTGGGACATCATGGATAAGGGTCTGCGAAACGGTGAGCCAAAGGGGTCAAGCCCTGCACATCCTAGTGCCTGGAGCAAGATGCTGCTATGCTGGCCCGTCAGGACGAGAACAGTTTATTCTGGATCAATAGAGGAGATCATGATTGGACCTTTGGAGTCGAGAACCGAATACCCACAAGCAGTGATACTTCCGATCGTACCCGGAAAGTACTACATCATCGAGGTTAGACTTCGAGTGGGCTTTGACAGATCTCTGCCAAGCAGAGGCGTACTACTTACCGCTGTTGACGAGCGGCGGACACCAACAGGCGGGATGGTAAAGGTTGTGGACGCAGACCCCTCCACACCACATCTGAACAACGCACCCTTCCAAGTCGGGCAGCACTACATTGACGAACCCAAGCTCGTCAGAATAGCAGTGACTGCCGAGAGCGGGGAGGGGTTCAAGGTGCTGGTAGACAGAATGATTCCAACCGAATATTGATCGTACGATGAGTGATATCAAGTATTGAATTGATGATATTCAGAACGCAGGAGGACTCAGAGGGATTGATTAGAAGACTGAAGAAGCGGCCCAGCAGACGCATGGCGAGGATATTCATCTTCGCCTCTCTCTTCGTGATCTTGCTCTGTATTCAGGGAAGCATCGGCCATGGGCAGAGCACGCTGCGCAATAACGGAACCAATGGCATGCCTACACAATCCGCATTCAGCACCTTTGACAGCACTCAGATCGTAAACTTCAACGTAACCGGGAAGAACCACAGGGGAGAGAGGATCTCAATAAGCCAGCAAGGGGGCATCATCGAGATTGCCGGCAAGGAAGTCTATTTCATCCCCTGGAAGCATCTATTCTGGAGTGAGAAGGAATTACACGCCTTCTTTCTAGCTAATGTTACACGCACCGATTTTCGTGTAGCATTCCTATTTTTCGCCAATCATACAACGAATCTTGAGGTGAGGATCTTCGAGTACAGTTCCGCAACATACCAGAGGCTTCTGTACCAAGGCATAGGGATAGTAACCTCAACCTCATCACCGTTGAGGAATCATCCAACTCAGCAACTGTCGATAGCTCCACAGCCTAAGATAACAAACAAGCTCTTTGCGACTGGCCCTGACCTGTTTTTGGTCGGCGATAAAGGCTACATCAAGCAGGGAACATCCATACTCGACCTGTATTCCCTTAGGAATACCATCACAGCGAGACTGGAATGGAACGAACTCTGGGCTCTCCTAGTCAGCAAGTCCGGCGACTACTACTTCAGCATCATATACGTGAACGCGGCAGACAGGAACAGAGTCCTGCTGGGCCATGGCCTGCGGCTGAATGACTACCATTCGCTTGAACAGAGAGAACTTAAGGCCAGCTGGGGTACTGAAGGAGAAGTCTGTTATCTTTCTGTCAATGCGGCTCCAGAGGTTAGGGAGATTTGGGTTGATGACTTTCCGTTCAAGAGAGATGACGAATCATCATTCAAAGTCACATTGACAAAAGGCAATCATACATTGCGTCTTAATAATGGCACAGACGAGGGTGGGGGTGTACGCGTAGGCTTCAGCCGCTGGTCAGACGGCGACACGTCAAATCCGAGGATTGTGAAGATCGAATCTGACATGGAACTTACAGCAGAGTATTGCAAGGAATATCTTCTGACAGTGGAGTCGAGATACAGGTGTTTTGCAGGGGGATGGTACCGCGAGGGTCAAGTAGTCACTGTCCCTCAACCGCCTTCCGTTGAGCAGGATGAGGTAAGATACTACTTTGAGGGTTGGTCCGGCGATATCAACTTGAACAATGACACGACGTTCGTCATCATGGACAGCCCTAAGACTATACATGCAAGCTGGAGAACCCTCTACCGCATAACACTATCAGCCTCCGGCCTCCCCGAAGGCACAGAGGTCATCTACAGACTGAACGAGTTGGAATCACGATCTACTACACCCACTGCCCTTGAGAAGTGGCTCACAGAGAACTCTATGCTCAACTTCGACGCTTACCTCTCCATCGACGGAGCAGTGGAGCCGCAGTTGTTTCTGCAGGGATGGAGGACTGGGCGAGGAGAAGAGGTTTCCCCACCTATCCAAGTCACAGGTCCCCAGGAGCTTGTGGCAGTATTCACCAGCCAAAAACGGTCAACCGAGCTGTCCTGCAGGGTGCTGACGGAAGATCTCCTGACAGCTGGTTTACTGGTTATTGAGGGAGAGATCACACCACCACTCCAAACAAGTGTGATCATCGAGTATAGAACCAGTGGAGAGCCTTGGACGATTCTGGCAAGCGCCGAGACGACAGGTGCGGGCAAGTATCGCTACGACTGGCAACCTACTACATCGGGCATAGTTCAGATAAGGTCGAGATATCTAGGCGACGCCTCCCACATCGCCTCAACAAGTGAAACTCGAAGCGTCGCCATCAGTCAGAGCATGCTGAGGTTTGAGAGGTTTGCCGGGGCATTCAGCAGTTCAACCTCCTCTCTCTACCAGGAGGTTGAAGGACCTAAGGATCTCGGGAGAAGCATAGGAGTACAATTCATGGTTGGGATGGATACTATGTATGAAAAGTGCTCTACGCTAGGCTATGTGAAGCCCTTTTGGTCCATAGGCGCGATAGTCATCTGGTCAGCCTCAACCGCCCTCTTCT
>JAGTQV010000043.1:8597-13349 GCA_018397035.1 Candidatus Bathyarchaeota archaeon
TGTTAGCAGTCATAATCACAAAAAGAAAGATCAGCAGCGCCATACTCCTTCCCCTAGTCGCCTTTTGGGCGGTAAGCCTGTTGTACATGATTCTTGAAGAACTTGATCCTCAAGACTTGCTCGGACCTTCCAGCGGTCTGATGACCGTATTCGCTCTAGGCTTGGCGTTGATAACTGGGCTTGCAGCAGGACTGATCCCCTCAGTAACTATCTCAAACTTGCTTGCAGGTCGATGGAGACCTAAGAAAAATTCTGAAGCCATAAAATGACCTTCAAACGAAGACTGCATGACTAAAGGTAGGGACTCCCAACCGAATAGCTCCGCGTAAATGACATAGGGCAATGACAGTCTATCTTTAATAGACAAGGTTAATGTTAGCTCAGGCGGTCAGGAGAGCAACTGGCGCTGGCCGGTGCGTACCGTGCATCACCGTAGTGTGATCTTATGCGTGGCCATCTTCACCCTCATCACACCTATTTTCCACGAAGTTCTATGTAGTGAGATAGAGGCACCGATCAGGATAGCCAAGGACCTTCACATACACGCCCCAAAACCTGATGACTACGCCTACATGAGCCGAGATATAACTCCGATTCCAGTTGATGGTGAATTCGTTGAGTTTCAAGCCTCAGTCAAGCTTCTGAGACTTCAATCGACCCCCCTCGGATTCCCTTTACAGATAGATCTTCGGGGGTTCGGTGACTCACTCAAGGCTCACGAGTTAAGATACTCTTTCAGATTCAGCAATGATGGTTCCATAGTATTCTTCTATCCTTTCATGAATTCATCGGCAGCGGTAGCGGCACAGAGGGCTTGGATCCCGGGAAAGTGGTATCACCTGCGAACAGTCGTCAGCGACGGTTCGGCTGAGTTCTATGTGAATGGGTCCTTGAAAGGCCGCAACACTCCACAGCTTCCCGCGAGGTCTAGCGGTTTTGTTATTTCACAAATCGGATTTGGTAAGCCCGAGAGACAGAAGATTGGGGTCGATGCATTCATAGCGAGTGTCATCGTCGCAAAAAATGGGGAGATCAGAATATCGGAGGATTTCGAGGGGAGCCTGGACGCTTACGAAATTAGAAGCTCGGGCGAGGCTCTGCTGGAGCCTGTAGACCCTTCCAGGTACGCACTTCTGGATGCATGTGCGAGACCCACAACAGTCTCCATCGGCGACACCATCATGCTTACTGCCAATCTCCTCGACAGCAGCCTTGAAGGGATAGGTGATCGAACGATAACTTTCGAATGCCAGTCTGGTGATAAGTGGCTGGGGATCGCTACAGCCACGACCCTGAGCAACGGTACTGCAAAAACATCTTGGACCGTGCAGGTCATCGGCAACATCCTCGTTCACGCCCGCTTCGCAGGAGATGAGCATTTCTCGCAGACATCAAGCACACCGATCATGGTCGCGGTAGCTAGGAGTACGACTCCTAGATTCGAGATAAGTAACCTTCTGCTTCCATCTTTTGTCATAATATTTCTCTGCATCGCCCTGTCAGCCTTTCGGTTCGGGCACATGAAGGTGCTGCATCTGCTAGTATCCTTCCTCTCCTCGCTCGTCTTGGTCTTCAGCCTCTCCATGCTGACGAACTCGGTCGAGATCAAATCCTTCGTAGGCTACACGCCACGGACAGTCAGGATAGTCTTCCTGGGCGGCGGAGTTGATGAGGCGGCATGGGTTCTCTCATCCCTCACATTGGCTGGGGCTTGGATAGTCCTCCGATACCAGTCGATACTTAAGTATCGTAAAGCGATCATCCCGGTGCTCTTGATTGCAACTTCTCTCGGCTTCAGCATCTCCGGCGCCGACCTCGCCGCGTCGCTCCTCGGAATAATCTCAGCACTTCTGACAGCTCTCTTTCCGGTATTGTTCAGACGCCGTCTGGAGATACAGAGGCCTTGGGCTTCTGCACTCGAGTTCACAGCGTCGTTCTTGACGATAATATCTATCGTAGAAATAGGATCGGCTGCAGGATGGATCTACAATATCTTCGACCCTCATGTCCCTATCGATGGTGAGTCCAGATGGATAGCCGCCTCGCTCGAGATGAACCTGTTCGGGCTCTTCTATCCTGTTACAATGGTCGCCCTTGTGGCCATGATGTTCAGTTGGGCTTGGATGCCTTGTCTCTCGACCATTACGAGGTCGGTGATCGCCAAGCTTCGGAATGAATCGGCCTTGAGAGATCATCCTGAGAACTGTTCACTCATCTCCAAGCCGTCCGGTGCACGTGCACCTCTACAGACTCCATCGCGCCGCCGCTCGGCCCTTCTATGGCTACTGTTCGCTGTCGCTGTCTCGGCTTGCGCGGTCTTCCTCGTCTACTACCCATATACTTATGCCAGACGGCTGATTGGAGTCGATACTCCCTGGTACTACCAGAACTTGATTGCGATGTCAACATCAGGTGGCCTAGAATACTTGGCATCCAGCTACGGTGCGGCGAGTAGAATGCCTTACCTGCTCATACTTTACGTTCTCACCAATCTTACCTCTCTTCCAGCTGATGTCGTGGTGAGGGTGGGCCCAGCGGTCCCAGCCGCTTTCTTAGCCGTGACAACCCTATTTCTGGTCAGAACGATCACGCAAAGCGACCTCTCGGCCATCTTATCATCGTTCCTTGGACTGTTCTCGATCGCCACAACGGTCGGGATCTACGCAGGCATCTTTGCAAACTGGCTTGCTCTTGGCTGGGCTGCACTTCTCCTCGGTCTTCTATTGACGCTGTGGAGGCGGCAGTCTACTCCGAAGCTACTGTTGACTCTTGTTGTTAGCTTCATACTCCTCGCTACTCATGCATGGACTTGGGCGGTGATTCTGACCTCTCTCTTAACATTCGTTATTCTGCGGCTCCTATACCTTACCTTGCATCATCGCGGCCTCTCCGGGGATCTGGCGCTGAAATCCAGCTTGATCACTGCCGCAGCGAATCTACTTCTCCTCACCTTGATCCTATCACACTTTCCTACGGGGGAGTTTGTACACCTCTCAAAGGAGGCTATAGCCTCGATTAGTGTCAGCAATCTATGGAGTTTCCCTGTATCGTTCGCATTTACAGTGCAGTATTATGTGGGCGGATTCATTGCCAATCCGGCGGTAATACTGCTTGCGATCGCAGGGCTCACAGTCGGAGGAAGGTTCGATAAGAATCTTGGCGTATTCTTGTTCTCGATGCTGATGGTAACATCGATTCCCCTTATTCTGGTGGGCTCATGGTGGCAATGGAGGCTACTGTACATGATCCCCTATCAAGTTCTAGCTACCCTCGGGATTCAAGGGATCTCACAGAAGATCTCTGAGCCAGGCGATGGCTCAGGCAGGCTATGTCAAGGCTTACTCATGATGACGATCCTGCTCTCATCGTTCAACTATGCTCTTAGATGTCTAAACTTCATTCCTTCCTAGCATGCCAAATTCAGCTTCCCCGCAATCGAATCGGAATGTTTTTCTTCGCTTACGATTTCGAGGAATAGGATCGTGTGAGACGCAGCTTCTGAATCGGTGCCTTAGGATTGAGGGTGGTCTGCGTAGTCCCGGCCTACAACGAAGAAACAACCATTGGATCAGTTGTTAAGAGAGCAAGAGACCACGCTAGCGCAGTGCTGGTTGTTGATGACGGAAGCACCGACATGACCTCGAGAATAGCTCGGGAGGCAGGTGGAAAAGTAGTGACTCACATCGCGAGGCTGGGCGTTGGCGCAGCCCTCTCCACTGGCCTGAGCCTAGCTCTGCGTGACGGCGCCGAGATAATCGTGACCCTAGACGCGGACGGGCAGCATGATCCAGACGAGATCCCGAACGTGATCGCTCCGCTGCTGGAGAAGAAGGCAGACCTGGTCATAGGTTCAAGACTGCAGGCAGAGAACTCCCAGATGCCACTCTACAAGAAGTTAGGCAACAAGATCCTGTCGAGGCTAACCTCACTGGCGTGCGGAACAAGAGTAACCGACTCGCAGTCAGGTTTCCGTGCCTTCACACGCGAAGTCGCAGAGACCATCAGATATCGTTCTACTGACTACGGCTGGGCTTCCGAGATGTTGATACTCTTGTCCAGAAGAGGAGTTCGGATGGTGGATGTCCCTGTTAAGGCAGTGTACTTCAAGAAGCGTGTACGAGGCGCCGGAATCAAGGATGCGGTGAAGATACTTTATAATATACTAAGCCCTAAGTAGCGGAGAGTCAGGCAGGTCCATGCTTATGCTGGAGCCGTACGGATTCGCCGCCATGCTAGTAGGCTTAGCGATGGCCGCCTACACAATCAGGGAGTATAGAAGAGGGCGGTTGAGGCTGACAGCCTTCATTACTTGGACGATCGTCTGGCTCGGGCTCGCGGCTACAGGGATCTTTCCACAAATGTATGTGAGAGCCACCTTGATGCTTGGAATGGCGACACCAATACATTTCGTAACAACCTTCTCCATAGTCGTGCTTTTCGCAATAGCGTATCACCTGTACAGGATGATTGGGGAGACAAACCTGAAGGTTGCAAGACTAGTTCAACACTTGGCGTTGCAGCAGCCTGACGAGGAATCTGGCTAGGGCCGCAATACTATGTCGCGCTCATAGCGCTCAAGGACCAAGGAGAAACATGACAGGACGGTGAGGGAATTGAAGAAAACCATTGTTTCACTCGAGGATTCGGTAGGCAAGATACTGAGTCACGACATAACTAGGATAACTAGGCTCGGCAAGTACAAGGGGACGCTATTCCGGAAGGGGCACATCATAGAAGAAAGAGACCTTGAGA
>JAGTQV010000044.1 GCA_018397035.1 Candidatus Bathyarchaeota archaeon
AGGAGAATATGAGGAGAGGCCTCACACACTACGAGGAGAACTTCAAGAACAAGAATGGGGAGGACTTCTGGGTTGAGATAAACGCTGCATCGATAATACGGGACGGCGAGATCAAGTACTACCTCTCAAACTGGGTCGACATCACCCAACGGAAAAAGATGGAGGAGGAGATCAAGCGTTACTCCTTGAATCTAGAGAAGCTGGTTGAAGAGAGGACCGAGGAGTTGGAGAGGTCTCGGCGTTTCCTCGAGACTATTATCCAGAACGTTCCAGACTTGCTGTACATAAAGGATAAGGAGCTCAAGTATGTTGAGGTGAACGATTCATTCTGCAAATTCTTCGGAGTATCCAGAAGTGAAGCCTTAGGCAAAACGTTATATGATATAGCTCCGAAGGAGAGGGCCGACTACTTCATAAAACAGGATAGAGAAGTGCTCGAGACAGGGGAGACATTCTACATGCCTGAGGGCACCTTTACAGATGCTAGTGGAAGGGAGAGAGTGATCTGCACTACAAAGACGCCTCTAAGAGACGAGAGAGGCAACGTCACTCACATAATAGGGGTTACAAGAGACATCACTGAGAACAAGAGGCTGGAGAGTGAGTTGTTGAAGGCTGAGAGGATGGCGGCCATAGGTGAGACCGCCGCAATGGTCGGCCATGACTTACGTAACCCCCTCCAGGTCGTTGTCAACCTCATATACTTGGTTGAGGAGGTGCTCAAGACTGCGCCAGCACAGTGTGCAGAACTTCTTGAGGAGCATGGCCTGATGGAGCTCTGCTCAAGGATCAAGGAACAGATCGCCTACATGGACAAGATAGTCTCAGACCTCCAAGACTATGCGAGGCCCATCATACCCGTCGTAGAAGAGAGGAAGATAAGACAGATGCTGGATGAGATAGTGTCGAACATCAACATCCCCGAGAACATCAGAGTGCTGAATAGTGTAGATGAAAAAATAACTATGAGAATAGACCCGGGATTGATGACTAGAGTATTCACAAACTTGATCACCAACGCTGTCCAGGCAATGCCAGGCGGCGGCAGGCTCACCATAACCTCTCATCAAACCGATGACCGAAGATGCGTCAGCATAGCCGATACAGGAGTGGGGATACCGAAAGAGAACCTTGAAAAGATCTTTGCGCCAACATTCACAACCAAAGCTAAGGGTCAAGGCTTCGGGCTTGCCGTCTGCAAGAAGCTCGTCGAAGCCCATGGGGGAGAGATCAAGGTGGAGAGCACGCCTGGCGAAGGATCCATATTCACCGTATGCATTCCCGGCGGGGCTTGAGTCATGATCGAGAAGAAGAGAATTCTTGTAGTGGACGACGACCCAGATATCCTCAGCAGCCTCAAGAGTATTCTGGAGTTCAAAGGATACATGGTTGATACAGCGGTGAACGGGCGTGAAGCCATAGAGAAGTCAAAATCGGAATACTACAATCTCGCACTCCTAGACATCAAGCTGCCAGATATGGAGGGAACAGACCTCCTGACTAAGATACACAGGACAACTCCTAAGATGATGAAGGTTATGTTGACAGGTTACCCAAGCCTAGAGAACGCCGTCAAGTCCCTGAACCTGGGTGCGGACGCGTACATAATGAAGCCTGTGAAGCCTGAGGTCTTGCTTAAGACGATCGAGGAGAAGCTGAGGGAGCAGAGTGAGATCGAGAGCATGAGTGAAGAGAAGGTTAGGGAGTGGATGGAGACGAGGCTGAAGAAGATAAGGGTTGAAGGGTGAGGGTGATGCATGTTGGGGAGCATCCTGTTGCGCAAGTGGTTTCCGCCACGGCGATCTAGGTCAGCAACCCTAAACCTTCCCATGTATCCTTGATATTCCATGCTCAGTCTTCTCCCAGTAGAAGGGCTTCGTGATAAGTTGCATAGTCCCCCTCCAAGCCCCGACACTTATCAGAACCCAGTAAATGGGGATGATGAGAGCCAGTGGGATGGATGTGTAGTTCTTTTTCAGGATGTAGGGGCCTAGGTGGAGCAGTATATAGACGGTGTTCCCAACAGCGAGGTTGAAGATGCAGAAGTAGACGACAGGATAGAAGAAGAGGAACTGGAATATCCCTGGGATGAGCAGGGTCAGCAGTGTCACAAGCCAGAGCAGCGGGTTTATGAGTGGCAGGAATATGTTTCCGCCGAAGGTCAACTGGAAATAGAAGAACTGTTTCCACCCCATCTCCCTCAAGAGTTGGCGTGGACGTCTCATATGGACAAGGTATGTCTGCACGTACCCCTTGTACCATCTTGAACGTTGACGTATCCAGCTTCTGAGTCTACTGGCAGCTTCCTCGTAGGTGTATGAGTCAAGCATCGCTGTCTTGTAGCCTGCCCTGGAGATCCTCACCCCTAAGTCAGCGTCCTCAGTCATGTTGTAGGGATCCCAGCCGCCGAGTTCGCGGAGGATCTTCGTCTTGAAGTGGTTGCTCGTCCCTCCAAGAGGCAACGGGGCTCCCACACGATCTAGGCCTTCAAGGTAGTAATCATACCAGTATGAGTATTCGAGTGAGAACCACCTTGTCAAGAGGTTCTGCCTCGCATTGTAGTAGTTGAGGCGGGCCTGGAGGCAGACGCAGTTCTCAGGAACTATCGAGAATGCTGCGACGGCCTTCTTCAACTGGTCAGGCTCAGGATCATCCTCAGCATCGTATATGACGCAGTACTCCCCCTTGGCTCTGAGCAGGCCGAAGTTGCACGCCCTAGGCTTCGTAGTGATCTCGGTGTATGGGATTATCACTGGATCGAATGTCCTCAGGAAATCCTTGTACTCCTCCTTAGTCATTGATTCGATTGTAGCCTCGGACTCTCCTAGCAGGCCTAGTCTTGCAGCCTCAGTCAGAGTCTCACTATCTCTCTCCTCCATCAGTATCTTGACGTCCAATCTGTCTTTAGGATAGTCCATCCTGTAGATGTTCTGCAGTATGTGCTGCAGCACCCCGGCCTCCCTGTAGACCGGAATAAAGACAGTGTATACTGGCAATCTTTTGTCTTCCAGGCTCTTGACCTCTTCACCTGAGACTGTAACTGTTCTATGCGGCCCCAGCAATCCCCTTAAGGATATGTAGATCTTCACCGGGTTCACGATGAAGTAGAGTATATTGATCGATGAGAAGAGAAGGATGAACGAGGCTGGATAGTTTATGATGAACAAGAATAGAAACACTATCGAGGAACCTATGATCAGGTATCTCTGCCAAGGGTACAGGACTACGTAGGCTGACTCATCCGGCCTCCTGTATATCAGGTCCCGCAACGCCCTATCCTTATGGAGCTCCCTGTATCCATCCTCAATAGTCTCATCGACGGTCTCGATCGATGCTACCCAAACCTCGACAAGTCTCCCCTTGAAGATCTCTCCGATAAGCCTGAAGAATCCCTTGTTGAGAGGGTTTGACGTCGCCACCTTGATCCTGTCTGCTGAAACCTCTAATGGTACTGTCAGATTCTCTTTCAAGGTTAGATACGGCATCATCATGGCCAGGTCGCGTCTGGCCTGAACTAGGCCCTTATCGATGAAGGGCAGACCTAGAATTCTGGCAAGATCCTTGAAGAAGCCCTCAGGCAACTTGACCCTGTTCCTGTGCAGGTTCAGTATGAGGGTCTCCTCATCGACTACCCGGAGATCAGGTATAGAATAAACGTCGACGCCGTGGCTTTTCAATAATGTAATCAGCCAATCTTTGTCCCGCTTCATAGCTTCGACTCCAAACCTCGCAGCTCGAGTGTGGAATATCCCACCTCTAACATATCAAGTCAGATGAAGATGCTCGGGCTCCATTTATCCTTCCCACTCATGTATTTGTAGTCTGCTGAACCTTTTATGATTTGACTCATCACATACTCTACTTAACCTTCGTCAGCAAACACTAGGCATCTTCAGCCTTCAAGGCAACTGTCTATGTCTTATAGATCCTTTGAGAATCACGGTCAGGTTGGGAAGCCTCTTCCGCCATCACCGTGACTCAAGCCTTTACCGGCGAGCCTTATCGTTCTGTCGTCATTGAGAGAAGATTGGCCGTAAGTCATCTTTTTGTTGACGGATTGTTGATCTTCGCGCCGGGGCCGTTATCTATGAAGAAGTCTACAGGGAACTTTGGAGGACCCCGCAGAGATGACGCTGATAGCCTCAGGGATATGCAGGCATCTCTTGAACGGCTCCACCAGAGGAGCTACTGGCCTGTTTGGCTGTAGGGCAACATCTTGTCTGGGTCACCGTATTCAACGGCCCTAGCGGCTATCCGCTTCTGGCGGTGAGATGGTTGGAGTATGTTTTTTGTGGATTGTGCGGCGAAAAAAATATACCGGTGTATATCAAAAGAGATACCCGAGTATACTTGCACGCTCTAACAGACAGGTATGCCACAAGACTACTGCTAAGGGTTAGAGACCTCAAGTCTGCAAGGTTCTCAGACTTGAAAGAGGTCATAGGCAATCCCAGAACCCTGACCGTGAAGATTCAGAGACTCATCGAGATGGGCCTTATTCAGTCAGGAGGCAACCGGTACACGCTCTCCAGCTTAGGCGAGGAAGCCTGCACTCTCCTTGAGAGGCTTGAAGAGGCCTTAAGGCAGGCAAAGGTTGAGGTGAGCGGGGTTGAGAGGGTTCCTCATGCATACTATGCTAGCCTGCTGAGGAGGTACTGCCGGATCCTCATAGACCATTACGGTGAACGTCTATTCGGAGTCTTGGTATTCGGCTCTGTAGCCAGGGGTGACTGGGATAAAGACAGTGACCTGGACCTACTCTTGATCGTTAGTGGCTGGGAAGAGAAGCCTGCATGGGAGAGAGTGAGGGAGCTGTTGTCTCTTAGACCGCGGCTCAAGGAGACTGTAGAGTACAAGAGTGCGAGGGAGAAAGGATACCTCCCTGTCATCCAGCATCATCCACTCAGCAGCTCTGAAGCCAAGCGCTTCCAGAGATTATCTGTCGATGTCTGTGTTGACGGCATAATCTTGTATGATAAGGATGGCTTCTTGAGGTCCCTTATGGAAGACTATAGGAGAAGGCTGAGGGAACAGGGTGCCAAGAGAATTCTTCTCCCAGGAAGGGGGTACTACTGGATTCTGAGAGATGTTAGGGCAGGGGAGGTCTACACTATATGAGCAACCTCAAGTTGGCCAGGTCTGCTATTGAGAGGGGGAAGAGGTGGCTCCAAGCTGGATCAAGAGCTTTCGAGGACAAGCGTTGGGATGATGTTGTCTATTCCTCCCAGATGGCTGTTGAACACTTTGTCAAATCTGTGCTGATAGCTTTTGGAATAGATTTCCCGAGGGTACATGATGTGAGCGACATACTTGAGGATGTGGGCAGAAGAAGCGATGTCCCAGCCTGGTTTAGAGAAATGGTTCCTGAGATCGCGAAGGT
Source organism: Candidatus Bathyarchaeota archaeon (assembly GCA_018397035.1). GTDB lineage: Archaea > Thermoproteota > Bathyarchaeia > 40CM-2-53-6 > RBG-13-38-9 > JAGTQV01. The sequence goes on from JAGTQV010000044.1 coordinate 5,381, forward strand.
CATGTCTGAGTTAGCTGAGTTGAGAGGGATAGCAGGGTACGGCTTCGAGGAAGGGGTAGACTGCAGCTACTTCAGGGACTATGCACCTGAAGCCCTCAAAAAAGCGAGGATGACCCTTGAGGCTTGTCTGAAACTCATCAAGGAACTGTTCAAGACAGAGACATGAGGCGGGGTTTCCAACACTCCGAGCCTAGAACGCAGCCGATCGATGAGACAGAACCATGCTTCGTCAGGTCTAAGCAGTTTTCCTTCTTCAGAGAATGATGTAAGACCCAAAACAATCCATGAGTTCGCATACAGTCATAGCAGCTGTCCTTTCCCCCCCATATAGGTAACCTGCCACATCTTGCGTGCTCATTTTGACTTGTTCTCAATGACTGTGAGTTTGCCAGTCTTTCCAACACTCACTTGCAGTTCTCCTCTGAACATTCCTACCCGCCCATTCTCAATCTGAATTGTGTCACCAATAGATACTATGCCTATTTGTGCATTCCAAAGTGGCAACTTGATAGAACCAGTGCCATCAGAAATTGTTGAAGTTGACAAACCGAGAGGGTTATTTCCGTATCTTGAGAAAACTGTCCTCGTGATCGACTTCTCAACGACTCGCGCCTTCAGATTGACCCATTTGACCCCTAAACCTACATCTCTGATCTGCATGTCGACAGGTCTCAGCTTTCCCGCCTTCTTGGCTAACGTGGTTTTGTTCCAAGGAAGGCTTTCAACATCTACTTCTGGCAGATGCTTCAATGTTGCCTCGGTAAGACGCAGTTGCGTAATTACCTTTAGATCCTGTGTTACAAGAAAGACGCCGTCGTCTTTTGTCTTCTGGCGGCATTGGATCGATATGCCCTTGTACGATGATTTCTCATGCATCCACGCATCTTGAAAGCATTCAAGAAACTCTCGAGTCTCAAGCCCATATTTCCTAGAGATCCAGATCAGATACCAGAGACGAGTAATTTCAGGCATGGACTGCCGCCGTGAAGGTCTCCCCGGCCGATTGTGCAACAGATTTCTCCGCAGATCTTGAAATCCTATCAACGAGATCATCTTATAGTGGGTCCCCTCCCTCTTAACCTTTGATCATTCGGTTCCTCGGATTATCAGAGAGTAATCTCACCTGTAATGGTTTGTGTTTAGTGTGATGTCTATCGATGAAACAGCTTGCTTGTAAGCGTCTAAAGATCCCAAGAGAATGAGAAAGAACGATTTGTTTTTGTCGTTTGCGGGAAGACGACGTTTCTCCTTCGCGCTAACGTTTCTTGTTGCCCCTATGGAGGAAGAGAAAAGGCACAGAAGCGGTCCAGATGTGGCTTACTCTAAGCGAGAACAGAAGCCTTGACGAGTACCTATCGGCTGCTTCAGAGGTTCCTCAGAGTGAAGGAAACCTCGCTGCATTAAGTCTCAGATCCGTTAAGATAGCCAAGAAAATTCGTCGAGGATGACGTTTTGCGTTTTGTTGTCCTCGCAAGTTTGTTTTGTCTCGCTCTAGCAACAGTCATCTCATTCCAAGATATAGTTGCAGAAGGCGAGTTCTGCGGCAGCAGCGAAGCAGGTGAATGCTGCCATGATGCGTTCAAACCTCTCAGGTCCAACCCTCTGCCTGAACTCTGCCAGTGTAGACCGGCCATACGGCTTCTCCCAGTGTTTGATCTCACATAGGCCTCTTAACACTTCATCAATCTGGAGAAGCCTGTAGAGCTCACGATACAGTTCGACACCTCCAAGCCGCTTAGTCAACTCGGCCTTAAACATGCTTAGGAGGCTCCGATGCGGCCTACCAACAGACGCTTCAGGCCTATAGCATTCTAACAGAATCCGCTCTACAAACTCTAGATCTGACATCTCTTTTCACCGAAGAAGCGTCTGGCAGGTTTGAGGCTCAACAAGTTTCCAGCCGGAAACGTGCTAACCGCAAACATGTATGCCATGAGAATTTCCGACCAAGCTGGCGCGCAGAATCGTTCTGCCTAAGAAGCATTTGAAGGGCTCAGCCAATAAGTTCTGGTATTCGTTTCTTCCTCAGCTAAGCCGGGAGCTTGGACAAAAATGCGAATAGAAAAAGCAGAGGATGCCAAAGCTTTGTGAGGAAGTACTTTCTAGGCATAAAGACCTGACACGGGAAGATCGATTCTTTGCATACTGAGCGGGAGGCCGAGGGCCCCAATGAAGAAGGTTACTGGAAAGTCAAAGGAACTTACGTTGCAGAGGCAGACGAAAGAGAAGAATTCACGGCGACTGTATCGCCGCGCTTCGAAGTACTGATCACCAGCTCAACGAAGTCGAATCCGCCTCTGCGTTAGAATTTTCGAGCAGGGGACGTTTGCCGGCTACGGTACCCACGAGGTGAAAGTACGTAATCGACGTTCTGCTGGCAAGAATACAGCGGACGTAGCCTACACAGGGACATCCGCAAGCATGATATAGATAGACTCCTATACACCAATCTGCAGTCAAGCAGATGAATTGAATGACATACTGGATCAGGAAGAGGCAGAGAAGAAAGAACAGGCAGAGAAAAAAGGCCAAATCGAGCAGGAAACCCAGTCTCTTGAAAACAAAGAGTTGCCGCACAGGCGCCAGTCCTTGATTCAGAGATAGAAGCACAAACGAGCTAGGCGAGTCTCCTATGACATAAGAGGCTTAAGCTTATCGAGTTTGTTCTATTCGTCGCCGCTCACCAGCTATGGCACACACAAGAATGGCTTACTGACGCTTGCCGAACACCTTAGCTGGCGCTCAATCACACCATCACAGTACATTATCGTCGTATAGGTTGAATCACTATGCCGTCAAAAACACCGACAAAAGCGCTCATACAATGGTCTGAGCGCCGCCCCCCGTGAATCACTTCAAATACTATCGCGCTAGAGGACTGAATTCTCAGCTGCAGGAGCATCCATCCGGCTTCATCGCCTTTATCAGTACGATTCTCTCGAAGAAAAGCCTACACTCCGCCACTATCCTGGTCTTGAAGCCGCTCTCACAGAGCCTCCGTATGGTCTCATCGCACCCTGAAATGGAGGATTGGACTATCTCCACTCTCCCTCCTCTCTTGAGGTAATGGTCCACCTCGTCTATGAATCTGTCAGTGACTGCCCTACCATCGCCTCCCCCATTCCAAGACCGTTCCAGGTAGCCGGTGTGAACCTTCTCCTCTGGAAGGTAGGGGGGATTCATAACCACCAGGTCGAATCTGCCGCTTAACGGAGAGAAGAGGTCCCCCACGATGAAGTCAACATTCCTTATACCATTCAGCTTTGCGTTGCTCTTAGCCAGTCTGACTGCGTGAGGGTTGATGTCTATCCCCACAACGGTTTCAGCCTTCTCTGCAGCTATCAGTGATACGTATCCTGATCCTACACCTACCTCCAGAACTGCATCCTTCTCCCTCACATCCAGATTGTCAGCTAGCAGAAAGGTGTCTTCTGCAGGCTCATAGACCTCAGGATGCCTCCTCAGTCTAATCTCGCGCATAGAGCAGACTCAACTCGTTCACTGGAGTTCTTCCTGCAGTACCCTTGCCCGATGGGATACCTGAGTGTCAGAGTACAGAGAGGGATTAAAGTCCCAGTCCTGAAGATTGATGTCGCAGGTCCCAGCCCTTCCGAATAGGATCGGCCCCCATTCAAAGGCCTTACTATTCTGGTCCGTTATGATGACCGCTCCCCCGGATCCGGTAGTCTAGATTAAGTCTTCCTTCGCTGGAGGAGAACACCAGCAGCAATGATCACCAGTAGAGTAGAGGCGATGACTATGTAAGGGATAGAATTGTCTATTCTCCAGTTCGCGACCAACATCTTCTGAGAATCCATGGTGACGTAGCCGGTGTTGCTGCTGGAAGCGGTGCCTCCGGTCCATGTCGTGAAGACCATCCTCCCACCCAGTAGTCCTGCTAGACCGGGTGAGGCTACTTCCTGCTCCACAGAGATCTCTGCGTTCGCGCCCTCCTCATACCAGCCGCTGCCTGAAGGGTTGCCATATGCAGATACAAGTTCTAGGTAGTACATTCTGCGGTACTCAGCTACAGCTTTAACCGGAGACTGAATATCGATGCTTACGGTCGAGTCTCTGATTCTGGAGCCTGATACCGCCCACGCGTAGAAGACATCCTTGACTCCTGCAGAGACCTCAACGGTCGTGGGGGTGGAGAGTGAGATCATTGTTCCTCTTGGATACCAGCCTGCGACTCTGCCAGCGTCTCCGTAGGGTGTCGAGACTGAGAGGTAGTACTCAGGCTCATACTTGAAGGTGTGAGACACCCCAGTCTCTGCCATTCGTCCACTCGAAGCTTCGAGGGTCCACGAGTCCTCTCGGCAGTGAAACCTCTCCCCCTCAATCCCTTGGGCATAGGATTCTACGGTGAAGATGTGGCTGAATCTCGGATCCACTTCAAGCGTCAATCTTCCCCCTCCAGGGATCCTGTTGATCAGTGAACCATCCAGGAAGAGATTTACTTGATATTCAGGCCGGAGGCCATCGGCCATGATGGTCACCTTGATCATTCCAGATCCAATAGGGAGAACAGGTTCAAGGTAAAAGTTGACTGTCGTATCTGAGGTATACCATAATGTGACTGTCTTCGTCTGAGCATACTCGAGGGTGGCGGTTGAGAGTGTCGCCGTCAATTCATAAGTTCCAGCCGGTAGATGCGCGAAGTAGTAGCCTTCGATATCTGTTCTGATAATCGTCTCGAACGAATCACCCTTTACTATGATAGTGCTGAAGCCTGCAGGCACAAGGTCTCTCAGGTAGTTCCTGACGTATACTCGACCGCTTATCGCTGCTCCTTGGCATTCAGTGAAAGGCGTAGTCAGCGTCACGGCGAGCGTGGATAGAAACAGTATGGCTGCAAACCTGTTCAGTAAAATTCTTGCTGTCTGGGCCATCGCCAGATCTTCCAAGTGATATTCAGGGAGTCAACGACTATTATAGGTTGAGTCGCTTTATCCACTTGAGCCTTAAGCTCTCTAAAGTAGCCGGGCGCCTTCAAAGTCGATCCGGGAAGAGAAGATCCTCATATCCCTGCTGACCTTCATCAGAGCTTTCACGACTCCCCCAGCTTCAGACTCCTCAACGACCGCATGGAAAGCCTCACCAAGCATGTTCTGTGTTGCGCCCACCGCCCCCTCTCTTTTAGCTGCAGAGATAGATCTCGCGACCCTTTCAGTCATGAAGCCTATCCTCGAAGCGAAATCTTCAGATGCCTGGAGCAGATTCTCGAGACTCGGTCTTTCAAGAATGGACCGCATCGCTCTACGCCCCTCCTTCCCTATTCTGCTGAAGACCGCCCTAGATCCGAGTACATTCCGGGTCGGTATGGGTCCGTAGCAGCCTGTGACTATTCTGTAGTGCGGCTTTAAGGGGATGCGGTCGATCCGGCATAGTCCCGGGGGGCCACCCTCCCTCTGAATTATGCAGCCTCCAACCATGAGCGGCCCGACGGTTCCGAGTCCTGTCCTGCATCCGACCTCAGCTCTGTGGGCTAGGACTCCAAGCTCATCGAATGTCATATCTAGCCGCAGCAGCTCGTTCATCGCTAAAGCCGCAGACAACGCCCCGGCGGCGCTTGCGCCGTATCCGGCCCCGACAGGGACTGTTATCTCATGCTCTATCTTCACCTTGAACTTCCTGTCTGCCCGTCTCAGCATGAGTTCTGCAACAGTCTCTGTTGTGGAGAAGTCGTTCCTACGTCTTCCGTCCACAATCACCTCTACACTGCTTTTATTCGCGGTGTGTGCTGTCACGCATGTGGTAGTCCCAGTCCTTATGGTGAATCCTCCTCCGCGAGCCGCCATCCTCAGGGATGTTGGGAGCCTCCTCCCTGCTGGAGAGAGCTCATAAGGCTCGAAGAAGCTTGTGATCCCTGCTGGACTGAAAGCCTCTACACAACCCACCTTACCCACGCTCGGTTGAGTCTCAAGATGTCAGCGGGCTTATCAGTCTTAGGACCGACCCTCCCTTCCAGTTATGGAGGCGTTCTCAGCGGCCGCTCCCAAAGCGTTTTATCTAGGCTCGACATAGATTCAAGCCGTCAGGGAAAAGATAGATCATGGTCTCTATCTCCCTTGCCGCCAAGGTGGCTCTGATAGCTACAGGGGCCGCCGTAGTTGGGGCTGGCGCACTCGTCTTCATCCTGACATATCTTTGGTGGGGGAGCTTCATCGACAGTGTACTCTTCTTCCTCCTCTTCATCCCAGTCGGCCTCTTGTTGATGCTGAGCGCCGTCATATTCGGCACCAAGCCGAGCGCTCCAAAGTACCCCGGCTACCCCCAATATTACCAGCAGTACCAAGCAGCCGGCCAGTATCCGCCTCCGCCCCAAGACTTCACAGGTCAGCAGAGAGCCTATGGCCAGATGTACGATCAGGCTTACCAGTATGGTTACCAGTACGGCTACTGGCTTGCTATGCAGAAGGCTGCTGAGCAGATGTATAAGGCCTACCGTCAACCGTACCAGTACTATCAGTACCCGATGTGACACTTAGCCGAGGGAGAACCGGGCCTCGACGCCTCTGCTCATGTTGCCTGATCTCCTAGCTTCGAATGCCGGCTGAATCAACCCTCTTGAGAACTCTCCCGCAGCCGCCTCGATCTTGCTGAGTGTGTCAAGCCGGTCCATCTCGGCCAGCGAGGCGCAGACCATGAGTAGTCTCGAACCCGCCTCCTCAGGCAGGTACTCCAGCTCCTTCTTCGCTGCTGTAAGTCCGGCTATGCATGATCCTTGATGAGCCGTGACGGCTGCGACACACGCCAGATCCTTGAATCTCCCTGCTAGGCAGAGAACCTCCTTTCCAGAGTCTCCTTCAGCGATCCTCCAAGCCTGGATATCGTCCTCACCCGTCCTGCAGAAATACCATGCATACTCGGTCTGGTCCTCGACATAGCCGTGGTCGAGCAGGATCTCCGTCGCCTCATAATCCTTCACACCTATCGCCACAAGGTATAGGATGTGGAGGATGTGATCCCTTGACAGCCGGTACTTCGCTGAAGCCTCAAGCAGCGGCTGCGGAACAGGGTAGATGTAGTATTCAGGAGACCCGTGAAGTACAGAGTGAGCGACCTCATGTCTGAGGACCGCCATCCTCAACCTGGGGCTGAGCTCTCGGAGGCGTTCATAACAGACCAGTATCCTCGGGATTCCGGTCCATGCATCATGAGTCGCTATGAAGCCAGCCTCGAACCCTTGAGGGTACGCGCCGGCAGAGTCCTGTTCTATAAGCAGGTACGCCTCCATACGTGAGGTATCCTCGAAGAGGACGACGTCGACTATCAGGGGGTCCTGGGGGCTGAGTCTCCTGTAGCAGTCCTCCATCACCTTCCTCACC
>JAGTQV010000045.1:0-10000 GCA_018397035.1 Candidatus Bathyarchaeota archaeon
GTCCTCCAATTCAGCCTGAGATCATCGTGACCATGAGACTGTGGTGTCCAGGACAATCGATGAAGCTTACAGCTCTCAAGAACTTCGTCTCAGAACCGCAGATCGGGCAGTTCTTCCTTATGCTGTATGCAGCAGCGCCCCTGTGGGAAGGACACCTGTAGAAGTATGCGTCAGCGTAGCCTATTCTGATCGTGATCCCCCTCCTAAGCTCCTCTGAATGCTTAGCCGTCCACACCTCTGTCAGAGCTTGGACCAGAGTACTCTTGCCGTTGTCGACGTGACCTAGAGTGCCTATGTTGACCTCAGGCTGAATTGGAGGACTCAAGTTCTTCATTCTAAATACCGGGGGTGGCTACTTTATTGAAGGCAGCATTTACTTTAACCTTTCCAGAATGGTTCTTGCAAGGGATTTATTGAACGTCGTCATCACCATGAGTAGAGAGATCTTATGAGAAGACTCTGCCTTGGGATTGAGTCGACCGCGCACACTTTCGGAGCTGCGATCGCTTCAGACGACGGAAGGATCGTCTCCGATGTTAGGGATATATACGTCCCGGAGGCTGGTAAAGGGATACATCCGACAGGGGCTGCTCAACATCACAGCAGCGTCGCTGACAAGGTTGTGATCGCCGCATTCAAGGACGCACATGTAAGGCCTGAGAAGATCGACGCTGTCGCGTTCTCATGCGGACCCGGCCTCGGGCCATGTCTTAGGGTAGGCGCCACAGTCGCGAGGGCGATCTCTGTCTACTTTCAGAAGCCACTAGTCCCCGTGAATCACGCGATAGCACACATAGAGATAGCGTCTCTAACTACAGGTGCAAGAGATCCCTTGGTCGTCCTAGTATCTGGGGGTCATACTGCTATAGCAACCTACGCCGCTCGCAGGTGGAGGATCTGTGGCGAGACCGAAGACATCACGCTCGGAAACCTTCTCGACATGTTTGCCAGAGCCACAGGGCTATCAACGCCTGGGGGGCCGGAAGTTGAGAGGATGGCGGAGAATGGACGGGAGATGCTCGATCTCCCCTACACGGTCAAGGGTAACGATGTCGCTTATTCAGGCCTCCTCACAGCTGCCCTGCGTGAACATAAGAAGGGCACGCAGATGGCCGACCTCTGCTTCTCACTTCAAGAGGTCGCCTTCTCGATGTTGACCGAGGCTACCGAACGCGCCCTCGCCCACACAGGGAAGAGAGAACTTCTGCTCACCGGTGGGGTTGCAGCCAACAGGAGGCTACAGTCGATGCTTGAATCTATCGCGCAAGAGCATGAAGCAGAGTTCAGGGTCGTGGATAGAAGGTTCAGCGGAGACTCAGGCGCACAGATAGCATGGACCGGCATCCTCGCATTCAAGGCTGGCCTCACTGTAAGCGTTGAGGAGAGTCATGTAAGACCTAGATGGCGCCTCGATGAAGTTGACGTAGCCTGGAGAAGATAGTTGTGAGATTGATCAGTAAAGGCGCCGAAGCCAACCTGTACCTCGCTGACTTGTATGGCCGATCGGTCATAGTCAAGAAGAGGATCCCGAAACCCTACAGAAACCCGAAACTGGACATCAAGTTGAGAGTCACACGTACTGTACGTGAGGCTGAGTGTATTCACGAGGCTAAGAAGGCTTCTGTCCCAACTCCAGTGATCTACCTCGTCGATAGGAAGGATACGACCATATTCATGGAGTATGTGCGTGGAGTGAGGATCAAGGAGGTCTTGGACTTCCTAGATGAGGGGAGGCGTGAAAGGGTCTGCGTCCAGATCGGCAGACTGATAGGTCGACTTCACAGCATCTCCCTCATACATGGAGATCTCACGACGTCCAACATGATCCTTTTCAATGACGAGAAGATCTTCCTGATAGACTTCGGGTTAAGCTTCCACTCACGAGACGAAGAGGATAAGGGGGTCGACCTTCACCTTCTGAAGAGATCCCTCCACAGCACCCATCATGAACATGCAGAAGCGTCTATGAGATCCATCTTCCTAGGCTACGAGGAGGTTTCTGGAGCGCAGACCACACTGAAGATATTGAGGAAGGTCAGGGAGATCGAGTATAGGGGGAGATACTTCCATGAGAGGGTCTAGCGCTTCCTCCCGTGCTCGATGAGCCAAGATGCGAACTTGCCAAGGGCGATAGCCCTGTGGGAGAGCTTCTGCTTCGCCTCCGGACCCATCTCCGCGAATGTCAGGTCTGTTCCAGAAGGAATGAAGATCGGGTCGAAACCCCAACGACTACCCCTCTCCTCGATCGAGATTCTTCCTTCAACAGAGCCTGTGAAGACCTGATTCTTGCGAGGCGACTCGACGTATGCTACGACAGACTCAAACCTGGAGGAACGGTTCCTGACCCCCTCCATAAGCCTGAGTATCCCAATGTTTCCAATCGTCTCCTGGACATAGGAGGAGTACGGCCCGGGGAACCCGCCCAGCGCCTCGATGAACAGGCCGGAGTCCTCTGTGAAGAGCGGCTGCCGGAGCCTCCTATAGACGCTTATCGCGCTGGTCAAGGCGATCTTTCGGAGGGAGCTGTCCTGGATCTCCGGGTACCTCAAGCTCAGATGCTTGAATTGTACGCCACAAGCCTGCAGAATCCTCTTTGCTTCGATTACCTTGTCCCGGTTGCTCGTTACGAATACTAGGCGTGGCGGGGGGGATCTCAGCCTCGAGGTGTCTAGTTTCAAAGCCTTGAGCCTCGCCCGATACTGGGTTACAAGCTGCTGGAACATCCAAGTCTGACGCTCCACCTTTATAGGTTGTCTTCTAAGTCTGTGTGGGAGCGACCCAAGCATTCGGGAAAGCGATTTATTAGCGGCTTTGGGGAACGATAAGGATGGTGATATGATGATCTCTGCATGCGTCTTGATACGGACTGAGAGAGGCAGGTTCGATGAGGTTGTGGAGCGTATGAAGCAATTCTCGGAGACTAAGAGTGTCATGGCGGTCCTCGGTCGATACGATGTCGTGGTAGATATTGAAGTCCCTGACTACGACAGTCTTGGAAGAGTAGTTATGAAGATGGGGAATATTGGCGGCGTCGTCTTCACTGAGACCTTGCCGGAGCTGAAGATGGAGGTCGAGTAGCGATGTTGAATGCCTGCATCCTAGTTAAGACCATACCTACACGCATCGTTGCTACACTCAGCGACATCAAAAGGTTCAAGCAGCTCAGGAAGGTGTACCCTGTCTATGGGAGATGGGATATCGTCGCGTTTATGGAGGTCTCAGAGTATAGGGAGCTCAAGGAGATCACTGCGCAGATAAACGCTATGAAAGGCGTCAGGAGCACCGAGACACTGGCAAGCCTGTAGATCAAGCTGCCAGAGGCAGAGATCACCTTCAGGGTATCACCCCGGTCCTCCTCGCAAGCCTCTCAGCTTGGCTTCTGGAGATCCCCCGCTCACCGAAGACAGTGTACCTTTCAGGCCTCAATCTGTGGACCATCGTCAAAGCCTCCACTATATATCTGGCCTCGATTCCTAACTCAGCGGAGCTGGTGGGGGCACCGATCCTGCTTAACACATTCTTCAACAGCCTCCAGTTTGCGCCCTGGAGATACGCGCTCATTATAGCTCCGACACCACACTGCTCACCATGGAGCGCCGGCCTCGGCGCTGTCATCGTTAAAGCGTGACTGAAGATATGTTCTGATCCGCTGCAAGGCCTAGTGCTCCCCGCTATGCTGATCGCTACGCCGCAGCTTATCAATGCCTCAACGACCGTTCTCAAAGAGCTCTCGCTGAGGCTCTTTATCGACCCTGCGTTTCGCATCACCAGTCTAGCACTCATGAGCGCCAGTTCAGCAGCGTAGTCGCCGTAGTACTCGCCCTTCACCTTGTGCGCCAGTCTCCAGTCTCTCACCGCGGTGTACTTGGCTATGATGTCCCCGCAGCCACTCGCGATCAACCTGTATGGTGAACTTGAGATCACTGAGATGTCTGCCAGGATCGCTAAGGGTGCCTGCCCCCTGAGGGAGTATGGTCTATCGAGACCCTTGATCGAGGCGTGGGAACTAGCGATCCCATCATGAGAAGCGGTTGTGGGTACGCTGATGAAAGGCACCTTCATGTTGGCTGAAGACAACTTGGCAACATCTATGTCTTTACCGCCTCCGAATCCTACAACTACTGAAGGCCTATCATGATCTATTCTCTCCTGGGCCCTCAGGACATTCTCCATCGTTGAGTCTTCGACCGTGAGGTAGTCTATGGAGAAGGAGGCTTCCTCGAGTGAGCTTCTCAAGTCACCCTGGGCTAGCGTCAGCATCTTCGGCCCCGTCACTATCAAAACGTTTCCTGAGAATCCGAGTTTACTGCAGACTTCACCTATGCCCCCAACTATCCCGGTGCCGACTATTACCTCGCGGGGAAGCTGCATGTAGTGTAGACGCAACTAGTAGACCTCTCACGATAAGACGAGCAGCCCGACAAGGTTGGAGCCGAGGAAGAGGGTGAGCATATACACGGCAACGAGTTTAGCTGTCTGATACATGAAGGATACAAGCTCCTCAAGGGGTCCGGAGCCTAGACTTTTAACCCTGACGCTCCCAGAGGATGAGGATACAGTGACCTCTTCAAGGTTCTCTACGGCCTGCCTGTAAGCCTTCATCACTGAGTCGATTATGACCTCCTGGCCTATGGCCTCTCCGAAGGGGTGGTAGCCAAGCCTTGCAGGGACAAGTCCATTCACCGCATGAGTGTCAGTGGTCATAACCTCGCCGCCTCTGACTCCTGCATTCTCCAGGGAGAGGAGAATCTTCTCTCTTAGGCCGGGGGCCATGTTGTTGGCGTCCACTACGACGTAGGCGGTTAGTTGACCTGACGTTCTGAAGACGAAGATACGTGCCCCTCCTGGGCCGTTCCCATGTTCCGGACCGAAACCGTCGATGGCGCCTCGGGCTGCGCCCATCTCAAGATTCGCGGTTTTGATCTGTCGGCATGACTCGATGGCCTGTGATGCAGCCGCCCTCAGATCGTTTATCTCTTTCTCCGTGAACATTCTAGCCTCGGCTATGCAGTTGTGCGAATCGACTATCGCCGCATCCTTGAATCTCCTCCTCGCAAGATTCTCTAGCTCCTTTCCAAGTTGGGAGGGGATATCTTCCATGTCGTTCGGAGAGTGGGTCAATGTCAGGAATAGACATTCTCCTAGGACTTGAGCACCAGCCTTGGCTGAGCCGACCTCGAACCTTTGAAAGACAGATCCAGACGCTTCTGTACCTGACTTCTCTAGGAGTATGCCTACCGTGGAGATCACCTTGAAGTTCTGGTGTTGGGAGACTAGGTTATGTTCATGGCCGGATACCCCATGCGGCACTGCGACTAGGAGGCCATCCTCCTCGAAACTCTTCTGAATCAGGAATGGTAGCATGCTGCTCCCAACATTAAGGAAGGGCCCGGGGTGGAAGTCTGAGACGACGAACACTCCTTTCGGTCTCCCAGTCTTCTTGCTTGAGAACTTGATTACGGTAAGGTTGATATCGTCTTCAGTACCGATCTCCTCCAGAAACTGCTCGAACATCTCATTCCTTCTATTCAACCAATCCAGTAGGAAGGCTCTGAAGACGCGGAGCGGCGACGCCCTGATCACTTCTCTGCCCTTGGACTCTATAGAGTTCAGAAGGACTAGTAACGGTGCGGTCGAGAGTAGGCCTACTGTGGGAACTGAGACTAATAGATAATGTGGGTCTAGTCCTAGGAATGCAGAAGATGCGAATACGGATACGACGGGCTCAAGGAATGAGAAGACTATCTTGTTGATGCTGTTCTTGGTGGACATCGAGAAGACTGCAAGCGTTCTAAGCGGCATGACTGTGAATAGGGCCAAGTAGAATGGGAAACGGGGAAAGTCCGAGATTGCGAGGCCGCGCATCGCAACCCCGCCGACCAGAATGATCGTGATCCAGGCTATGCATGAGAATAATGATAGTGCAAGACATCTGCGGAGATAGAAGAGGGGGTCGCCCCTTAGGATCAGCTTGGAGGAGAGAATGTTAATGGAGATCGCGGGGAGGAAGAAGACGAGGAGACCGAAGGCCAAGCCTCGCGCAGCCGAGTCTGATGTGGGATCCGCCAAGGTGAAGGAGAGCATGCAGCCGACCGAGACAACAGTGAAGAGCATGACCAGGATTCTTGGCATCGAGGGAAAGGTTAACGCTCTGACTAGCTTATAGTAAGGCAGCATCTTGCCTATGAAGAGGAAGCTTCGATGACGCACCTAAACTCTTACCTCTAGCTCAGTCATGGCGCCTGCGTAGCCCAGCGATGAGTCTCCCGGCGTTCTCGATCGATGACTCTTCGATTATGTTCCCTGTGACTATCGCGTCTGCGCCGGCCTTCGCGATCTCTGAGGCCTGCTCAGGAGTCCTTATGCCGCCCCCCACTATCAGCCTCGCTCCGACGGTATCTCTCACATACCTGATCATGTCCAGTGAGGCCGGCCTCTCCGACCCAGACCCGGCTTCAAGGTAGATGAAGCGCATGCCGAGATACTCTGCCGCTAAAGCATACATTGCCGCCAGTTCAGGTTTGTCCGGGGGGATAGGTGAGGCTTGGCCTACAAATCCAACTGTTCCAGGGCTTGAGCCGACTACTATGTATCCCATCGGCAGAGCCTCGAGACCGTAGCGCTTAACCAGTGGAGCGCCCAGAGCTTGGACCCCAGTTATGAAGTATGGATTTGAGGAGTTCATCAGTGTGGAGAAGAAGATGGCGTCAGCATGCTTACTGATTCCTGCGATGCCGTTTGGAAACAGAATGGCCGGAATATCAGTGTTCCTCTTTATCTCCTTAACAACCTCGTCTAGGTCGAGTTGTGAGACTACGGTGCTCCCACCGATCATGATCGCTGATGAACCGATTTCAGACAGGTTCCGCGCGAGGACACCTGCAGCATCAGGCTTTATGTTCTGCGGATCGATTAGCGAGAGATGGATTGTCCCATAACGGTCGACAGCATCATTGAGGTACTTCTCAACTCTTCCTCTCATAGTCACATCCCACTACTCTGCTGAACCAAATTACTAGGCGGCCTGCCGATACGTCACCCTCCCTGGCTAGGCTCACCCATCTGCTTATGTACCAATACCATGTAGGTTATGTTTCTTATGGCGCCTCTGAGGGTCTCGTCCGGGATGACGTTGCATCGGCGTCACAGGCCCATCACTCCTCAAGTCGGTGTGGAGGGTTCCATAAAGGCTTTGAGAAGCTCATCGAGGATGCTTACTCCCAAGGGAGCGTCAAGACTCTTTGCCATCCTGAGGGTGGCGAGACCCATAAACTGCCTGATGATCGGATTTGCGGTGGTCGTGGCGGAGTTCATTGCGGCTGGGAGGCCGCCCCAGCTTCATGAAGCCGCATTAGGCTCTTTGAGCGCTGCACTCTTGATGGCTGGGACGATGGCGATAAACGATTACTTTGATCTCGAGACCGACAGGATCAATAGGCCGTATAGGCCGTTGCCCTCAGGCATCATCACGCCACGTCAAGCATTCAGTGTCGGATTAGCGGCTTCGGCGGTAGGACTGTCGGCAGCGGCCTCACTCAACATGGGTGCTTTGACAACAGCGGCTGCAGCATTCCTTTTGATGGTTTACTACAACATGAAAGGTAAAAGGAGTGGGTTCTTCGGCAATATTCTGGTGAGTATATGTATCGGCCTCCCATTCATCTTCGGCGGAGCCGCCGTCGGGAGGGTGACCTCGACGCTGCTTTTCTTCTCAGCGATGGCTTTCACAGCCAATCTTGGAAGAGAGGTGACCAAAGGCATAGTTGATGTTGATGGAGACCTCTTGATGAAGGCCAGGACGGTTGCCGTAATCCACGGCTCGAAGGCGGCTTCTAGACTGGCGGCTCTACTATACTTTGCCGCGGTAGGCCTGAGCCTATGGCCGCCGGCGCTGAAGATGGTGAACCCACTCTACCTGCCTGTTGTCCTTCTATCGGATGCAGGTTTCCTCAGCTCAAGCGTCTCCCTGTTAAGGAATCATGACCGAGAGAATGCTGAGCGGGTGAAGGGAATGGTCATGCTCTGGATGTTCATAGGACTCCTCGCTTTCATCGCTGGCAGCGTCAGCGTGTAGTCCCGTCCAGTCTATGCTTTTCTCGAGAGTTCCTCGACAAGTTCCTTAGCCCTGTCCATTCTGACCCTCCCCTCCTTAACCATGATCTCGGCAACCCTATCCGCCAGTTCGGCTGAAGCCCCAGCCATCAAGGCTATGTTCCTGGCATGGAGTTTCATGTGGCCTCTCTGTATGCCCTCCGTTGCCAAGGCTCTCAGGGCTGCTAGATTCTGCGCCAGACCGACTGACGCGATAACCTCAGCGAGTTCCGCAGCGGATTTGACTCCGAGGATCTTCGTCGCGATCCTTGCAACTGGATGGACGGCTGTAGCGCCACCTATGAGTCCGACAGCCAGGGGGAGTTCGATCGTGCCCACGAGGTCTCCGTCACGGTTCTTCTCCCATGTCGTCAACGGCCTGTAGCCGCCGTGTAATGCAGCGTAGCTGTGTGCTCCAGCCTCGACGGCCCTTGTGTCGTTACCAGTCGCTAAGACCACGGCTGATATTCCGTTCATGATCCCCTTGTTATGTGTTGTGCAGCGGTACTGGTCTGCCAGAGCGAATGCGTAGGCACAGACTATCCCATCGACTACCGGTTCCCCTCCAAGAGCGGACTTTGCAAAGACAGCTTTAGCCCGCACAAGCCTCTCCGTAGCCAAGTTCGAGATTATTCTGAGGGACACCCTCCCCCCGGAGACCTCCTCCAGAAGCGGGGCTATAGCCTCCGCCATCGTATTCACGGCGTTAGCGCCCATAGCGTCCCTGCAGTCCACAAGGAGCTCCGCAATGACCATTCTCCCAGCGATCGTCTCAAGAACCTTACATCGGAGGTCCTTCGCCCCTCCCCCTTTCGAGACCAAGACAGGGTCCTGCTCATTTGCCTTGGCGAGAATCCTCTCCTTCGCAGACAGTATCGAGATCCTCGCGCCGTAGGGGTCAGGCACGTCTAGCAGCTGCACCTGACCTATCATTACTGGCTGTGTACTCTTGGCTGTGAAGCCGCCTCTCAGCCTCGCCATCTTCGCAGCATTGCTCGCCGCCGCAACAACAGACGGCTCTTCTATCGCCATCGGGACTAGGTAGTCTCTGCCATTTATGAGGAAGTTTGTAGCGATCCCGAGGGTGACAGGCATAACCCCGACGACATTCTCTATCATCCTGTCAGCGAGTTTTATGTCCAGTGATCCTGTCATCTGTAGAGTCGAAGACTCCTCATCTGTGAGAGATGCGTACTCCTTAAGGACCCTCAACCTCTCGGTCGGCGACAGTTTGTAGTATCCTGGAAGTTCAGATGTCCTCGACAATCTGTTATTCCCTGAGACAGCTAAGATGGAGGCATCCTCGATAAAAGTGATGGGGTCCTCAGGGTTAAGTGAGCCTCGACTGGGGAGATCATCTGCAGGCGTACTCGGAGGTGTTGTAGCCTCTCTCATTCAGCCATTCAGATGTCCGACCTGTTATCACAACTGGTGCCTTGCGCAGCTCATCAACATTCCTTGCCCCAACAAGAAACATTGATGTCCGCAGCTCCTCGATGAAGGTCTCCACCGCTTGGTCGAGGAATCTCCGTCCACGTTTAGCCGACCTTAAGAAGGGGAGGGCTGCTCCTCCGGCGACTGCGCCTAGGGCTATCGACTTCGCAATGTCAACTCCGCTCCTTACTCCTCCTGACGAGATAATCGTCAGCTTTGTCGACCTCGACGCCTCCACTATGCTTGCGCATGTCGGTATCCCCCAGTCCCGAAAAGTTTTTCCGAGAGACTGACGAAGCCTACTGCGCGCCTTCACCGCCCTATAGTATTCAACCGCAGCCCAGCTTGTTCCACCCGCCCCTGCCACATCAACGCCCTTCGCGCCAGCCTTCTCGATCTGTAGGCTCACCTCCCCAGAGATCCCTGACCCTGTCTCCTTGACTATCACTGGAACCTCGAGGGCAGAGGCGACCTC
>JAGTQV010000045.1:10025-12503 GCA_018397035.1 Candidatus Bathyarchaeota archaeon
AACCTCGGTTCTCCCTCAGGCTGGATCGACTCTTGGAGGGGGTTAGTATGTATCATGAGGGCGTCGGCCTTGACCATCTCGACAGATGCCCTAGCCTCTTCAACCCCGTAACCGGCTGCGAACTGTGGACAGCCAAGATTCGCGAAGACCATGGCGTCCGGCGCGCTCTCCCTGACCACGGTGTAGGTCTTCACCAAGTCAGGGTTCTCTAAGGCTGCCCTCTGACTGCCTACACCTATCGCCAAACCATACTCCTGAGCGCACTCCGCCAGTAGCTTGTTTATCTTGACTGACTTGGAGACCCCTCCTGTCATAGACTCCAGTATCAAAGGAGCCCTCAGCTTGTGGCCGAAGATTTGGACTGAGGTGTCAACATCAGCCCTCGAGATCTCCGGGAGTGCCTTATGGACTAGGAAGACATCCTCGAACCCGGGGCTGACGTTCGACTCTACACACTCTCTGAGCGATATCTCCAAGTGGCCGCTCTTTCTCTTCTCTATCTCCCTGAGCATTCCCTCACCTACCTCACCATAGAATCTCTGGACCCCTTGGATAAACGTGGAGATGCTATCACTATCGGTGAACGTACGCCATACAATCTAGCCAATTCTCACTCCCACCCTATCCACAGCCACCGAGTAGGAGCGGCCTCCAGCCGCCTCTATTGCCTTTGAGACTCGCCCACCCTCATCAGGTCTGCAGAGCGCTATCATGCAGCCGCCTCCACCAGCCCCTGTCAGTTTAGCACCGAAGGCGCCAGCATCTCTCGCAGCCTCGACGAGATTGTCGAGTTGAGATGTTGAGACCCCGGCCTGTCTCAGTAGCTCATGGTTCTCATCCATAAGCTGGCCGAGTTGATGGAAGTCCCTCCTCATATAGGCCTCGAAAGCCTTCAACGTGATCTGGCCTACAGCATCACTCATCCTCATGAGATCCATATCACCCATCTGTATACGGTGGCCCATTCTGGAGACGAGGTCACCAGTAGACCTTGAAGCTCCTGTGTTTCCGATTACGATCCTAACATCGTCAGTTGGTTCAAGATGGAATGGCGGCTGCCCAAGCTTGAACAGGACTACCCCACCGTACGTTGTGACGAGAGCATCTATCCCTGAAGGCTTCTTGTGGATGGACCGCTCCTGGACTGAGGCGAGCTCGCATATCTGGTCTCTTGTGAGCTTCAGGCCTAGAAGGCCCGCTACGGCCGTCGCCGTTGAGACAGCTGTGGACGCTGATGAGCCGAGGCCTACCCCAACTGGGATCTCTGATTCTACCCGAACTCGGAGTCCCAGCCCCCTCCCCCCCGCCCTGTCCAGTATCTTCTCTATGACGAGCATCAACGGCTCAAGCATCCTGTGTCCATCGCCTATGAAGGACCCTTCCTTCCCAGCCTGGAATCGGGCAGTAACCCCTAGTTCCGTGGAGGATATCTCAACTATTCCTGGTGAACCTGCCTCAACTGAGACTGTTGAGTAGAGGTTCACCGCGGCGGCGAGGGCTGGTTGCCCGTGGACGACGAAGTGTTCGCCTGTGATGATGACTTTCGCAGGGGCATGGGCGATCGACATCTAGGTGTCGCCTAGCCGGATCATATCTGGAATAGAATCGCTGCGTAACCGACTACAGACGTGTAGTCTCCAGATATCTCCCCGCTGGTTCTGTAGGATAGGAGCCTCGCCGACTTCGCTCCACGCCTCTTCGAGTAGGCTATCGCCGAGACTATGGGTCCGACCCCACAGATCGAGATCGAGTTGGAAGCCACAACCTCATCTAACATGGAATCGTCCATTCTCTCTATTGCCCTGATAGCTTTCATATCCTTCCTGCTTGCGAGCTCATGCGGTTCATAATGCGTCATATCCGATGATGCTACGACGAGGCTCCCAGGCTCACTCGCAACCTGAGCTATCGCCTCACCAACCTCTCTCCCCGTCTGCAGATCTTGGATCATCATGCAGATCGGGACGAAAGTGAAGGCGTCTCCGTACAGGTACTGGAGGAACGGTAGTTGAACCTCGATCGAGTGCTCGTAGAGGTGGGCTTTCTCGTCGACGTCGACGATCGGGGCGCATTCAAGGATCATATTTGCTAAGGAAGAATCTATCTTCACCTCGCCCAGCGGGGTGCTCCAGCTCCCCTCATTCATCAGCGAGACCCCACTCCCCATCCCTGTATGGTTCGGCCCGACGATAACTATGCTCCTCGGCCTTCCATTCCTGGCAAGCTCGGAGTATGCAGTCGCTGCCACAGGGCCGGAGTACATGTAGCCTGCGTGTGGACAGATGAGTGCCGCGACCCCGGAGAGGACGTCTTCCCTTACCTCAGGGAGCCTGCCTGGCCCGAGTCTATGCTTGAAGCATCCCTCTATCTCCCTCTTCAGGGATGATTCAAGTCCTGAATAGAAGGCGCCAGCCTGAGCTGGCTTACGTATCCTCAATCCTCAGCGCCGTACTTCGGGGTTATCGCGGTGAGTTTGGT
>JAGTQV010000045.1:12512-12654 GCA_018397035.1 Candidatus Bathyarchaeota archaeon
ATCGATGGTTAGAGGGATCCCTCCGTCAGGAGGTATCTCCCCCCTCTCACGTAGGACCTGCCTTGCGAGTAGCCAGAAGACCATTGCAAGAGCCTTCCTACCCTTATTGTTCACAGGGATCGCTAGGTCGACCCCGCTCAGG
>JAGTQV010000046.1:0-3459 GCA_018397035.1 Candidatus Bathyarchaeota archaeon
GAAAGCCTCGCTCCGGGAGGCGGCTGGCCTACGTTAAGGATCTCGGCAGCCTTCTTCGCGAGCCTGCCTGAGCTGGTTCTTCCCGGAACCACCTCCACATATCTTCCGGTCTGACTCATCACCGCTGAGGGTGGGCCTGAGATGATCCTCACCTGTTCATCCTCCTCGACGACTCCAATGGCCACCCTTAACTCTACACCTCGAATAACGTTCCTCTTCCCAGAGACCATGAACTGGCCTCTCCCAAGATACTCCCCACTCGGCGCCTTACCTCCAACCTGGTCTGCCCTCACCCAGTAGACATCTAGTGAGGTCAGGTCAAGAGACCAGGCCTTGCTCCTTGAGGCGGCGGCTTGGGCTGCCTCGAGTATCGTCGACTCCGGCACGGTCTTGCCTTCGGTCTTGACTACTGTGAATGGTGCACCATGGATCTCCGCGTGGAAGACTAGGTCCTGCTTCTGAAGGTACCTTCTCAGAAGGAGCTCATTCGACTGGGCGTCCCTGCCTGAAAGTACCAGGAAGCCGTCGGAGCTCTTGAACCAGTGGAACTTCTCATACCAGAGCTTCTCCCTCATCCTAGTCGGTATCTTCACAGTCTCCTTCTCGAGTAATGGTCCTGTCTTAAGCCTCTCGAGCTTCGACTCGACCTCACGTATCGACTCCTCCAGTCCTCTCAGCTTCTGCGTCGCCCTCTTTGCGTTGGCGTAGTGCTCCTCAGCCACTCCCTGAGGCGTCTTATCATATCTTATCTGAATAGTCTCGCCGGCTAGGCTGAGCCTCAACCCTTCCTTCACAACCTGGACCTCCATCCCAGGTTTCAACTCAGCAGCCTTCCTCTCGGCAGCCTCCTGGATCTGCTGAATGGGGGATCCTGCTCTCCTTGCAGCATTCACAGTCTCGAGGACTTCCATGATAGTGGGGAGGTTGAGGAAGATCTGATCTCCAACCCTTTTGCCCCTCAGCACAGCCTCCTCAAGCATACTCTTTCTCTCGGATTGCTCTCTGAGTATTCGCTGGAGCCGCGCCTCCTCCTCCAATCTGGATGCCTGAAGCCTCCGGTACTCCCCCTCAGCAACCTGTGTGGAGTACAGTTCATCAGCAGCCTCATTATATGTCCTGAACCGTCTCAAGGCTCTGCCTTCATACGCCTTAAGTGGGAATGGGAGAGCGTCCAGAGGGGCGCCGCCGTCACCGTACACGACTACAGGGTCGAGGTCCCTGTTCAGTATGGGCTCCCTCAGCTTCAGGACTGCTTCTGTCAACGCCTCGATCTCGGCTGTGCTGAGATCCTTTGCAGGCTTCTCACCGTCGAGTCCTGAGAGGAGGATCACTTCTCTGCAGTAGAGAGGCCCGAAGGAGAGGGTTGATGTGAGAGCCTCGAGGAGCCCCATCTCGCCTGCACTCCTCAACTCCTGGAGCCTCGCCGGTTCCATGTTGAGGGGGTTCAGGCCTGTCACCGGCGCCGGCTGGTACGCGACGCCTCTTATGACTTCTCTGTCACGCATCCGGGCGTATCTGAGGCTTAGCCTCACCCTCTTCTCCGGGTCGACTAAGATCAGGTTTCCACGCCTGAAGATCTCTGCGACGAGCAGGTAGTTGCCTCTGCTCGTCGACACCTCCAGGTTCAGTATCCTCTCGAACTCATACTGCCTGACCGACTCCACGACTCCTCCGTTCAGGTACTTCCTGAGTGTCATGCATAGATTGCTCGGCTTCGGCGGCGTCGGGTAGTCGAATCTTGTAAGATGGATCCTCCTCTCGATCTCGATGAGGAGTCTCAAATCTCCTGGCCGCAGTCTAAGGATGAAGGTCTTGGGGATGATGTGGTAAATGTTATCTATGCGTTGCCCGACTATCCTGTCTCCTAGTTCAAGGGTGACGGCGGCTATGTCCATACTCGACATTACATCCTTCATCATTCACTCATCCCCTGGGAAGGCTTCCAAGAATGGAGGCTTCACAGCCTCGACCTTCATCTACTGGTCCAGGTTCGGCGTAGCCGTCCTCGCTGCTCTCCTCTGCTACTTCCTGCAGTTGAAGGGTTCAAGCGGCCTCTCCATGGCGGCATTCATATATCTCCTCACAGTCATCGTTGTGAGGCGCCTCTACTATAGTGTTAAGGAGCTCCAGACAGGACGTAAGACGGTTATGCTTGGGCTGGGGACCTACATCTTCACCTGGGCGACCATCTGGATCTTCCTGTACACCCTGAGGCCTTACCCTTAGGCCTCAGCCTCCCCTGTAGCCTCTCCACCAGAATCATCGGCCACTTCTGCATCCTGAACCTGGCTGAGCCACGGCTTCACAGCCTCGAGGGTTGATGCGTAGTCTGTAAGGGCTGCGAAGTAGCCCCGGTCATAGTCTGCATGCAACTCACTTGATGAGTGCTTTCTGAAGTCCTCCTTCAGCCTCCTCACCGTCTTATCATCCATCTTCAACCTCTGCAGGTAGAGGTATCTCCCATCATTAGACTTCAGGGTTAACAGGAGCCCCTCCAAGGCTTTGAGGTAGCCTCGATTCCATTCCGAGTTTGTTAATGCTCCTCTCAGCTGCTCCAACTCCTTCTCGCAGTCTCTGAGTCTCCTCTCAGCGATGGCGCGCAGGTATGGTGAGGCTGACTGGAGGTTTGGCTCCTTCATCTCTTCTCAGTATCCTCCTCCTCAACATCCTCTATGCCGTTCTCAGTGATCTTGAAGAGCCTCTCACCCTCCGGCAGATACGGGCTTGATACGAGCCTCGCTATCCTTACAGGGCCGCTCGCCGTCCTCCTAATGAAGACTCTGGTATGGCTGTTATGTACCAGTAATCCATTCGCCACGAAGTTGGCGTATGGCGAGACAGTGATGTCGCATACTGGCGTATCAGCCCTTATGTGACTGATAGATCTTATCCTCTCCCATCCAAGAGGCGAACTCGCCAGCATCTCGAGTCTCTTTATTCTTTCCATGATGTCTTGGTGGATGTCTCTGTAGCCTCTGCTGCCCTTAACAGCCTCCACAAACCTGGCGAGAGATGATCTCGTGATGGCGTGTGCTCTTCTATGCCTGATCAATCTCGATGGCCTAACACTGACCGACTTCGCTATGTCCCAGATGATCTGGTGATCTATTGGAATGAGGTCACCACCTAGGCGCGTCTTCGCAGCCACTGCCTTCGCCAGTCTCTCTGCCTTGTCAGTGGCTGTTAACCCGATCTCCCTCTGGAAGTTTCGCAGAGATGAGCCCTCGGCTATACGCATCAACCATGAACCTGCTGCTTGAGAGATCGTGGACTTGACTCCGAATCTGAGTAGCAAGAGTTGAAGGATCTCAAGGATAGAACTGTCCTTCTGTGCGACGGAGACGTGATCTGACACTGATCCTTCAGCGTCGACGAAGCCTCTTATGAATGAGGCTACGCATTCCTGAGTTGACTTCGGCACGACCTCCTTCCAGTCATGCATGAGGCGCCTGGTGGTGA
>JAGTQV010000046.1:3492-6544 GCA_018397035.1 Candidatus Bathyarchaeota archaeon
AGCAACGCCTTCCTCGAATGTGGCTTATGCTCCCCTTCACGCCAAAGGTCTCTCCAAAGATCTTCATGTATGATCTTAGAACCTGTAGCCGTCTATCTCTCAAGCGGATACTTCTTTCACCTATATCTCCGTCACCGAGCACGTAACCTAATGCTTGGGCCAAGCCAGGGGTCAGTTCCGTGGGAATGTGGACCTCTCGATGCTTGCATGAATAGTAAGGCACGCACTCTTGCAGAAGATTCCTAAGACCTGTCAGTTCAGCCAGAGTCTCGAAGGTCTTCCTCTCAGCCGGGAAGCCTCGGTTTAGGACTCGACGCAGCGTCCTCTCTGTGAGTCCTGCAGCTTCTTTAAGGCGAGCTCGAGATACGTGATCTGCTCTAAGCGTTGATTTGAGGTGCTCAGCCCCCTTCTTGGTGAGCCTGTAGAATCTCTTAGGTCTGACCATGGGGATCCGTTGGGGTGTGCCCTTCACCTCAAATCTTCGTGGGTAGGCCAGGTAGTCTCCGACACGCAGATCCCTAGCTTGGACCTCGACGATCTCAAGGCCCTGCAGTTTGAAGAACCTGTGATTAGGGGAAGCCTTGATCTCGAAACCAGCCCTGATTCGGAGGATCTCAGGCAGTTCGGTCTTCCAAGCCCCCGTACACGTGCCTGTGGCGGCTTGTAGACCTTCTCTAAGATCTATTGATACCAGTGGCAGAGGGTTATGGACTGCGCTGACCTTCGTGATCGATCCATCTGCCAACTGGACCAGTGTATCAGGATGGAGGCACGTGTGTGCGACGATGTGGCCTCCAGCAGCCTCGACAGCCATCGAGAAGAAGGCGTCTGGCCTCGCCATCACCTGGTTCGTCACAACCGCAACTGTGTTGAAGGCTCTGGCAAGTCTCGAGAGCCTGTGCATGTGCTTGTTGATCTTCTGCTGCCTCTCGGCGAGCATCTCCCTTCCCAAGTACTCGCTCCGGAAGTGGGCGGTTAAGGAGTCTACTATGATTAGGCGAACCCTGTTCTCCTTTATTATCCGGTCTGCCTTCTCGAGGAGGAGGATCTGGTGGTCGCTGTTGTATGCTTCAGAGTAGATTATGTTGTGGGCTGCAGCGTCCGGGTCCATGCCGAGGTGGTTCGCCATCCTGACTATCCACTCCGGCCTGAAGGTCTGCTCCGTGTCTATGTAGAGTGCCCCACCATCCAGTCCGCCCTGCTCCTGGGGCCTCTGGACGTTAACACAGAGTTGATGGCATAGTATCGACTTGCCGACGCCGTACTGCCCATAGAACTCGGTTATAGTCTGGGTCTCGAGTCCGCCTCCGAGAAGCTCATCGATCGTCTTGCTCCCTGTGGTGAGCCTGAGGACGTTCTGCCTCATCTTCACAAGCTCATCTGCAGGGATGAAGGCTATCGAGATGCTCTCCCGCGCCTGCGAGATTATCTTCGCCGCCTGCTTCTCACTTATCCCTGCTGGGACAAGCTCCTTGACAGCGGCTGTGGCCAGGGACTCGACCGTGTGGTAGCCTAGCTCCTTGAGCTTCTCAGCAGTTGCAGGCCCAACCCCGGCGAGGTCCTCTATCGACTCGAGCCTCTTCGGTTCCTCACCTGTTCCGCTCGTGCTCTTTCTGGCAGGCATCAGGTATCCACATCGAGAATATGCAGGTGAGCCTCATCCTCAGTTCTCTGAGGCTCCCCCTGATCAATCCTGTAGCTTGGAATGATATAAGGGGGAGAGCTATACGAAGGTATCTCCCCTCATCCACGTCTTGGTTCGGCTCATCCCGGCTATACTATGACCTTCTCCGTCTTCTTGTCGATTATGTGCATCCGGTCCATGTCGAATTCAAGCCAGACCTTCTCCCCATAATTTGCGGAGAAGGTCGGTGGGACCACTGCCTTCACCAGTTCATCATCGACGTTGACGTGCAGGATCGTCTCGGATCCAAGAGGCTCCTCCATGACGACTGCCGCCTCGACCATTTCCGGGGAGGTCTTCTCATGTTCAACCCTGACATGTTCAGGCCTTATCCCGAAGACGAGCTCTGAGCCCGAAGACTCCTTCTCTATGACTGAACTGAACCTCGTCAAGTTCACTTTAAGCCTGCCGCAGTCCAGGATGCTCTCTGGCCCATCCTGCCTCCATGTACCCTCAATGAAGTTCATTGAGGGGCTGCCGATCATCCCTGCCACGAATCGGTTGACAGGTCTGCTGTACACTGTCTCAGGATCCCCGATCTGTTGGATGACTCCTTTATGGATCACGGCTATATGGTCGCCCATACTCATCGCCTCAAGCTGGTCTGGGGTCGTGTAGATTATAGTCTGGCCGAGCTCAGCCTTGAGCCTCTTCAGCTCCGTCCTCATATTCAGCCTGAGCAGGGCGTCGAGCGGGCCTAGGGGCTCATCCATCAAGAAGACGCTTGGCCTCCTGACTAGGGCCCGGCCGATCGCTACCCTCTGCCTCTCCCCTCCACTCAGGGTTGCAGGGGTTCGGTCGAGCAGGTAATCGATCTTCAGGGTCTTCGCGACCTCCTTCACCCTCTTCTCTATCTCCTCTTTAGGAACCTTATGCACCCTCAGAGTGAAAGCCATGTTCTCGAAGACCGTCCAGGCCGGGTAGAGTGCGAGGTTCTGAAAGATCATAGCGATATCCCTATCACTCGGCAGGACGTCGTTGACGAGCCGGTCTTTGATGTAGATGTTGCCTTCATCAGGCTTCTCCAGGCCGGCTATAGTTCTCAGGGTCGTCGTCTTACCGGCTCCAGGCCGACCTAGCAGTACGAAGAACTCCCTGTCATCAACCTCAAAACTCACATTATCGAGGGCTACTTGGCCGTTGAATCTCTTCGTAAGGTTCTCGACCTTAACCGCCACCATCCCGCATCATCCTCTACTAGAGTAGCGCCTCCTCAGTCTTCCTGTCGAATACGTGCAGCTTATCCATGTCGAACATCATCCAGAGCCTGCTGCCTATATCCGCCCGGAATGTTCCAGGAGTTATAGACTTCACCAGGATCTCCCCGACTGAGAGCGTGACGATCGTCTTCGGTCCTATAGGCTCAGT
>JAGTQV010000046.1:6567-6709 GCA_018397035.1 Candidatus Bathyarchaeota archaeon
CGTTCTCAGAGCCGGGCTTAGCTTGGACAGCGACATTCTCAGGCCTGATCCCCATTACCACCTCCACGCCTGAAGCTTTCTTCCGGATCGTGTCAGCGAACCTTGAGATGTCGATCTTGAAGTCTGAGGCGTCCAGGTATGT
>JAGTQV010000046.1:6727-9749 GCA_018397035.1 Candidatus Bathyarchaeota archaeon
GAGTGTGCAGTCGATGAAGTTCATCGAGGGGCTGCCGATGAAGTTCGCGACGAAACGGTTCGCTGGATGGTTGTAAAGCTCATCCCTTGAACCATACTGCTGAAGGACACCATGGTCCATCACCGCTATCCTGTCAGCCATCGACATCGCCTCGACCTGGTCATGCGTCACATACAGGATCGTCTGCTCAAGCTCCCTCTGTATCCTCTTGAGTTCAACCCTCATCATCGATCTCAGTCCAGCGTCGAGGTTGCTGAGCGGCTCATCTAGCAGGAAGAAGGCTGGCTTCGTTATCATCGAGCGGCCGAGGGCGGTCCTCTGCATCTCGTCAAGCCTAAGCCTTCCCGCCTTCGTCCCTAGTATATCGGTCAGCTCAAGCGTCTCCGCGACCTTGAGCACCTCAGACTTTATCTCTTCTGGCGGGAGCTTCCTCACCTTCAGGCCGAAGGCAAGGTTCTCGTATACGGTCATGTTGCTGAATACAGCGTAGTTCTGGAAGACGAGGCCGACATTCCTCTGGATCGGCGAGAGGTCTGTGATGTCCGTCTCACCGACGTAGATCCTTCCGCTAGTAGGCTTCAGCAACCCAGCGATCATGTTCAAAGTCGTAGACTTCCCGCATCCTGATGGACCGAGGAGACTGACGAACTCGCCGCTCTTCACCTCAAGCGTCAGGTCGTTCACAGCCACCAAGCTTCCGAACTCCTTCCTGAGCTTCTCAAGCCTCAGGCTCTTGCCGCGTTTCTCCATCTCTGTGCCTCAACTCAGACGTGACTGGAATTCTAACGTGCTGATTCGCAGCGACAATTTATATAAGGTTATTCTTCAACTTCAATATCTAAGTTTAAACGTTGAGGACTAGTCGGGAATGCTACCTTCACCGCATCCCTCGCCCGCCTGAAACGGTTAGAACCTCACCGGTTATGTAGTCTGACTCATCCGACGCGAGGAAGAGGGCTGCGCTCGCTATCTCTTCAGGCCTGCCTATCCTCTTCAGCGGCGTCTCCTCTACTATCATGTTCTTCCTCTCCGGCGTGAAGAAGGCGACCATGTCAGTGTCTATGACTCCTGGGGCGATCGCGTTGACGTTTATCGTTGGGCCTAGATTCACGGCGAGGGAACGTGTCAACCCTATCACTCCAGCCTTTGCCACGACGTAGGGCGTGTTGCCGAGCGCCGTCCTCTGAGCCAGCCCACAGACAGATGCGATGTTGATTATCTTTCCCCTCTTCTGGTTCAGCATCAAAGGCGCAACCTCCTTACAGCACAGGTAGGTTCCCTTCAGGTTGACGTCGAGTGTCTTGTCCCACATATCCTCTGTAGAGTCCAAGAATCCTGCAGGGATGAGGACTCCTGCATTGTTAACGAGGATGTCTACTTTCCCGAATCTCTCCACAGTCTTCCGCACCATCTCCTTCACTTCCTCAGCCTTTGAGACGTCTGCCTTCACGAGTAATGCCTCCCCACCATGCTTCTTGATCTCCTCTGCCAGGCTTGACGCCTCCCTCTCAGACCTGCTGTAGTTGATCACGACCTTCGCCCCTTCATTCGCGAAGCGCCACGCGATCGCGCGGCCTATTCCGCGGCCGGCACCCGTTACTATGGCGACTTTACCTTGAAGCCTCATCTCCAGCACCTTAAACAACAGATTGAATGTTCAGCATCGTCTCCACTGCGGGCATGTAAAGCTTTCTGGGCACCCCACCCTGCCGGATTGAAGGACTAGATCGATCTTCGCAGAAGCAGTCTCATTCTTGAGGCAGCGATCGATAGGAGGCACGCCCCAGAGCTCAATGTCGCGAGGACCAGGATCGAGACCGCAACCTTCACAGCTAGCAAAAGACAGGCGGCGAGACCTGAGACGAGTAGCAGCAATGAGAACCCCCAAGCAACAGCAATCAACCTGATCATCTTCTTCCAGGTTGGTCCAGTATATCCCCTGAGCGTTATCGCTAGGGCAGGGCCGAAATAGACGACGCCTATGAGTGAGCTGGCGACCAGTCCTGCAAGTGTGACCGCAGCCTCTGGAGAGAAGGCTAGAGCTCCATAGGAGATCTCTGCGAGATGCAGGATTGCAAGCAGCGGGGCCAGCAGAATCTTGGTAACCTCCCTCGCCGCAGGGTTGACTGCAAGCCAGCCTGCGATCTGCGGGCTGAAGGAGTAGTACCAGGCATTGAAGACCTCCATGAACGCTGAACCCGCAGTCGTGGCTAGGACACGTTTATCCCTGAAGCCTCTCAGAAACTGGACTTCAGGGGTGAACTCTGATCCGTAGGTCGCTGTCGCTATGATGCACCTGAGCGGGATGGGCGTTACCGTCCTGTTGATCACCGCAAGAACTAGATTGACTGAGTGCACCTTGCTCCCGCTTGTGCCCCTCAGCGTCATCGCGTATTCCCCGAGGTCGGCCGAGCTGCTCGTCTGAACGGTCAGCTTTGTGTTGACGTAGCCTCCGGGAAGCGGTGCGACTGTCGGGTTAGTTATCGAATACGTTACTCCTGTAGGCAGATTCAACAATGTCAGATCTACCGACTCATCGAAGTTGTTTATCGACACAACCTGAATGGTTGCTGTACCGGACTCGTTCCGGACCACAGATAGGGTAGTCGGAAGCACATACACTGCGAAGTCCGGCTCGACGAGCGGGCTCACAGTCAACGTTGCACTGGCACTCTGTTGTGTGAAACCTGAACTCGCCCCCGTCACAGTGATCGTAAAGGTCCCGAACAGTGGGGTCGATGATGTGGAGACCGTAAGTGTGGAGGTGATCTCGCCGTTCTCAGGAGGAGTGACTTCTGTGGGGCTAAGAGTGGCGGTCGTACCGGCCGGGTTACCTGTCACCGCCAGCTGCACCTGTTGGTGAAAGCCGTTGACCGATCCCACAGTGACGGTGAATGTTGTGGAGCCGTCAGGATGGACCGTTCGCCCACTAGGCTCGATCGACAGTGTGAAGTATGGTGCTGTTGAAACGGTGACAGTGACTTCAGCGTTTACACAGTGGCTCTTCAGCGGGGAACCGCCG
>JAGTQV010000046.1:9763-10312 GCA_018397035.1 Candidatus Bathyarchaeota archaeon
GAACACCCTAGTTCCAGTGGCGGTGCCGAGGTTGGTCGATATCCTGAACGTAGTCGATGGGCTTGCTGTTGTGAGGGTGTCGGAGTCGAAGCTGGCATTACTATCCACCGGAGTATTCGAGTGGTTCAAGGCTATCGGCGAGGAGAAACCACCGCTGAAGGTTGCGGTAATGGTATAGGTCGCCTCTTCACCCTGAGAGACAGTCCTTGACGGTGGAGAGATCGCCAATGCGAAATCGGTCGCTTCAACAACATTAAGTACCACTGCAATCTGATGCATCGCCGTCGCTGTTGAGGCTGAGATGAGTATCAGAAATTTGCCGACCCCAACACCGATCGTTGGAGAGGTCGTTATGTTCAAAGTTACCCTATGTGGTGTACTCGCCGAGAGTATATGATCTGGAATGAAGCTATGGTCAGAGCCTGAGGGTAGACCCGTTGCGCTCAAGGTTATGAAGCTGAAGGCGGAGAGTGCAGAATTGTTGACCACTCGAATATCATAGAGTGCCGAGCTGCCCTGAATCACAGTCCTCCTTTTCTCTGTAGTCTT
>JAGTQV010000046.1:10371-12642 GCA_018397035.1 Candidatus Bathyarchaeota archaeon
GATAGCCTTGTATGGCTGTCTTGCTTGAGGCTGTGACTTCAAAGGTGCTTGAGCTGGAGTCGCCTGTACCAGCCTTTGTCAGATTGATCTTGTCAACATAGGTCCAGTTCGCGTACCTGACTATGCCGGTGAGGTCATAGAAGGTCGCAATAACCTGGACGAAGGTCGCATCGATCGTTCCAGTATTGCTTAACGTCCCTTGAATACGATATCTGCCAGCATCATCGACCGAGGCGGTTGTTGAAGTGTTAGCGAATGATCTATACGGCGTATTGGAGTAGGTGAGTGTGGAGATGCTGAGCGTGTAGCCTGTGACCTGAGAGGATTGCGCAGTGTTGGCGAGGACTATGTCGAAAGGGGATTTCTGACCTTTGACGACGAGGTCTATCATGGTGTAAGCCGTTACGTTTACTGAACCGCCACCACTAAGCTGTAGAGTTGCAGTGACTCTGGCCGATACGTTGGTCCCTGTAGGAGGGTTGTTGATCTCACCGAAGACGTGATGCCAGCCATAGGCATCTATCATGCCTGAATGGTTTGTCCCGATGCTGGGCTGGGCCTCAACGGGGCTAAGGAATAAAAAGACGTAGAACCAGGTGAGAATGAACAGAAGAGGTAGCCCTTTTTTCAAGGCCATGGCAGAAAGCCACTGGTTATTACTCGGCTTGAGGATATTTAGTTCTTTTCTTGAGTGCAACCAGGATTTCCATTGGAGATAGAGACGGAGCCATAGATAAACGCTTGAATACGTGGAGTATCCTCCTGCATTAGGTGGCCAGTAGTCGACTCGGCTGCGGCGTTGCTCCTTCCTAACGCGGGTCTACTTCCCAGATATTCCTAGGATGGCTCCGATCACACCCATGACGAGCGCGATGAGGCCCATCAGCATGATGACGTAGGGCCAGTAAGGCATAGTGAAGAAGTATACCAGAACCAGGTAGACGTTCGCGAGTGATGCGAGGAAGACGATTATTCCCCCTAAAGCTAGGTACCTCAGCCAGATGAGGAATGCCCCCAGGAAGATGAGGGTGCCAAGGATCACACCCATCACAGCTCCACCGTAGATGTAAGGTGCAAGCCATCCGGGAACGTCTCCGGGAAAGAGTAGGCCGAGTATCGTAGCCGCTATCCCCGCAAGCATAGTCACTATGCCTGCGAAGAGGGAGACGGCGAAACCTTTGACCGCTCTGGGCCTCGGTGGGAATGTTGGAGGCGGGTATACAGGTACAGGTATGGCGAGGATTATGCGGTCTATCATCCCTTTCCCAGCTCGTAATGATAGTGGACTATACAATTCTTAAGACTTTGGATATTATCTTCATTGATGCCTCTTTCAGTCGATTTTCTTAATGTTCTAGCCTCTATGTGAACAGCCCAAGCATCAAGCAGCTCAAATCTTCCACGTATGCTTGGCAAGCTGGGGCTTAGACTACGGCAACACAAAAAAGACTGAGGCAATCAAGGCGATACCTATCAACGTCCTCTGAATGATCCTTCCTTTGAACTGGGCTGTGCTGAGACGGTTTACTTGAACCATACCCAATCCGATAAGCAGCCCCATCAAAATCACTGGGGAAGCAACCCCAAGGGTGAATATTGCGACATCGACGAGTGGGGTTGTTGAGTTCACCAGGAGGACAAGCAGGAATACTGCTATACATGGCAGCTTGACAAGTGAGAAGACTGAGCCGAGGGCGAAGTCGTAGGTCGGGCTCTTAGCCGCTCTTGCTTTTGCGATGAAGTCCTTCAGGAATTGGGGTGTTCTGAAAAGCGGCATCTTGGCTTCTATGCTGCTGCCGCTTCCCCATCTTCTCGAGTAGATATCATGTGCAACCTCAACGAAATGGATCAGAGCCATCGCTACCAGCAGGAGGACGACCAGCCACGCCAGTGAGATTATAGAGTTCATGACAGCAGGGTTTGTTACCAGAAGGGAGAAGAAGACAAGGTATGCATAGACGAGTCCGAGTGAGATCAACCCGATCCTCTTGGCTACTGCCTTAAGCTCCGTCTTTGTCGCTGTTGCAAAGAAGAAGGATGCCAGGGCGATGAGGCAGGGATTAAATCCCGAGACCGCCCCAAGAGCAAAGACTAATGGCTGGGAGAGGCTTGTTTCACTCTTCTTCTGCTCCGCCACCTTCAGCAGCGAACCCTTCGCGACATAGTATGCTGCCTTCTGGATCTTGCCGTCATTGAATGGGGGCGACACCGATCTTGTACGAGCCTATGGTTGGGATCCCCCAGGACGAGAAGATTCACTTTGTCTTCCTC
>JAGTQV010000047.1 GCA_018397035.1 Candidatus Bathyarchaeota archaeon
TCTTGATGCTGATGGGTCTGGGAATGGTGAGGAGCAGCGCGAGCAAGGTCGAGCTGGAGTCATCGAGAACAGACTCATCACTTATGGGTGGAGTCTTCTATACAGCGTTCAACCCGACTCAGCCGGTATGGTGGGCTACTGCAGGTCTGGCACTCCTTTTGAAAGGGCTTGAGGTTCTGGGTGTGGTTGGGGTTGTGCTGGTGACGGCTGGACACTGGCTCTCAGACTTCCTCTACTACATCCTGATCTCGATGTTGGTCCACAGACACCGGAGGGTTATCTTCCCGCATCAGCTGTTGCTCCCAAGAGTTCTAGGCGTCCTCATGGTCCTACTTGGCCTGTACTTCCTGGTCGATGCTCTGCCGATGCTTCATCTCAGGCTTCTCTGACAGTGGATGGACTTTTCAGGATTGGCTGATCAACCATCGCAGGGGATGGAGCCGTGAAGAGAAAAAGGCGTATCAGGGCTTCTCCAGGTCCTTCTTCATCCGCAGGTACTCTTCCCTCGTTATCTCCCCTTTAATGTACCTTTGATTCAGCGTCTCAAGTGCCGTGGGAGCCTTCTCCCTCGCAAGCTCCGTCGCGTACCTTCTCGCGATTACTATCACAGCCAGGACTAGTGCCAGTACTAGTACGAGAATCATGGCCAAGACTGCGTAGGCGCTTGAGTAGTCCTGCCTCCAAACCGCTGTGACGACTGTGGGCCTCACGACTATGACTCTTGTAGCTGGGCTGTAGAGGTTCACACCTGATGGGCCGGTCCAGCTTTCGAAGACATATCTTGCTCCCAAGGACCCCCAGAAGCCGGTCATCGACACCTCCGGAAGGACAGAGACAGCCGCCTCAGAGCCCTCATCATACCATCCTGAGCCTTGCGGCTGGCCGAGTTCAGACCTGACCTCGAGATAGTATTGAGTCTTGTATATCGCAGTGGCCTTATGTGGCATATCCATCTTCAGGGTGACTGTACTGCCTGCGAGCTCTGAACCGTCAATATTCCAGAACTTGAAGACGCTCCTCTCGACATTCGACCTCTCTATCTTCTCTGAGGTGACCAATGTGACTGTTGCGTCGATGCTCTTCCATCCGGACTTCTCTACCGACTGGCCGCTTGGATTCTCAACTACCAACATATACTCGGGCGTGTACGTGAAAGTGTGGGAGGCTTCAAGCCTCGTCCTGGCGTATGGATCCGGGTAGTAGTATGGGTAGTAGTATACGCTGGGGTAGTAATAGTAGACTGAGAATGGGTAGGTGAAGTTCGTCGAGTAGTAGACTATCGGGTAGTAGAGGGGGATGTACGGGTAGTAGTATGGGTAGGGTTTCGCTGCCCTCTCAAGGGTCCAGGAGGATTCACGGCAGAAGTACCTTGTTCCCTCACCCGCCGATACGTAGCCCTCAACCTGGAAGATGTTGGATTCAGTACTCCTCACCTCAAACTGTTTGGAGGACCCTCCTTGCACACTCCCCGCCGGGTTCCCGTTGATGTTAACTTCCACCGAGTACTGAGACGGTAGGCCTGAGATCGATATTGTTACCATGTATCTGCCTCGAGCCAGATAGCTTGAGTATGGGTAATAGTAGGGGATGTAGTAGTCGTAGTAGGTCTGCGCCGACACTTCCTCTACAGGATAAGGTCCCATAGCAGTCGAGAAGATCACTACTGAGATGCTGAACAACATCAACAGTGTCGACTGTTTCAGAACTCTCACCTGTCAAATGGATCTGGTTAAGGCTGATTTAAGCATGCCGTGTGCAGTCTCTTCTGTCTGTCTTGATCCTTCGGTTGACAGGCCGTGTACGAGAAGTCGCCGTCTACTGGTTTAAGGAAAAAAAGGTTGGGGCTGCATCACCTAACCTGATGCAGCTGATCTGGGGTGGTTCTAGTCGAATTCAGACGAGGACTCTTCCTCCCCGGCTCCAGGGGACTTTGGTGGTGTCGAGGGCTCCTTAGGCTTGCCTGCTGAGATCACATCGTCTATCTTCAGTATCATCGAGGCTGCTTCACTCGCCGACTTCACGACCTGCGTCTTGACGGCAAGCGGCTCATAGATATTGACCTTTGACATGTCCTTGACTTTCCCGTCGTAGACATCGACTCCAGCCCATCTCTCACCTTTCTCATGCCTTGCCCTGAGCTCGACGAGTATATCTATAGGGTCGAGTCCAGCGTTCTCAGCCAGGGTCATCGGTATAGACTCGAGTGCCTCAGCGTAGCTTATCACTGCAAGCTGCTCCTTTCCAGTGAGCTTCTCAGCCCATCTCTTGATCTGGGCTGCAACCTCCAGTTCCGGAGCTCCACCTCCTGCAACTATCTGCGGCTCCCGGACTACATCCCTCACCACGCAGAGCGCGTCGTGGATCGCCCTCTCAGCCTCATTCACTATCCTCTCCGTCCCTCCTCTGACGAGTATCGAGACAGCCTTGGGGTTTCTGCATCCCTCTACGAAGACCATCTTGTCGTCTGCAACCCTCCTCTCCTCAAAGAGCTCGGCAGACCCTAGGTTCTCAGGCTTCAGATCCTCGATGTTCGTCACTATCTTTCCGCCGGTCGCCTTGGCGAGCTTCTCCATATCCTTCTCGCTGACCCTCCTCACCGCGGCTATTCCCTCCTTAGCTAGGAAGTGCTGGGCTACGTCGTCTATTCCTTTCTGGCAGAGTAGAACGTTCGCGCCTGAAGACTTTACCTTCTCAACCATCCCCCTCAGGATCCTCTCCTCCTCATCAAGGAAGGCCTTCATCTGCTCAGGCCTCTGTATGTTAATCTTTGCGTCGAACTCTGTCTTCTCAACCTCCAACGCACTGTTAAGCAGCGCTATCTTCGGGTTCTTTATGCTCTTCGGCATCCCTGGGTGGACGACCTCCTTATCGATGACGACTCCCCTGATGAGCTTCGTGTCTGTGAGTGAGCCTCCTGCTTTCTTCTCAACCTTAACGTCGTCGACGTCTACCTTCCAGCCTTCTGGGGTCTGCTCAGCCACCTGTAGGATCGCATCGACGGTCATGTCTGCGATGTACTCGGCATTCTCTGAGAGGAGTTTGCTCGCCTGTGAAGTGATGGCTACATCCTTTAGCGCCTTCCTGTCGGTCGGCTCCACCTTTATCCCTATCTCCTGCAGAATCTGGAGAGCCTTCTCAGTCGCCTGCCTGTATCCGTCGACGATCACTGTCGGATGCACATCCTTTCCTATCAGGTCTTCAGCCCTTGTGAGCAGCTCAGATGCCAGAACAACGGCTGTCGTCGTTCCGTCTCCAACCTCTTGGTCCTGGGCCTTCGCCACCTCGACCATCATCTTGGCAGCTGGGTTCTGGACGTCCATCTCCTTAAGGATCGTTGCTCCATCGTTTGTTATCGTAACGTCTCCGAAGCTTGCCACGAGCATCTTGTCCATTCCTTTGGGTCCCAGTGATGACCTGACACACTCAGCAACAACTCTTGCCGCTGCTATGTTTGATCTCTGCGCCTCCCTCCCCACGCTTCTCGTAGTCCCCTCCTTTAGGATGAGGACTGGTTGTCCACCGATCTTCGCAGGTATAGCTTCAGCCATCTCCACTCACCTCCTACTCCATCGGCGGCATTCCGCCTTCAGCCCCGCCTTTAGGCGGCGGTGTAGGCGGCGGCTTCGCCGCTGCGATCACGTCGTCTATCCTCAGTATCATGGATGCGGCTTCGACAGCCGACTTTACAGCCTGTTCCTTGACTCTGACAGGCTCGATTACGCCTTCGGCGAGCATATCCTTAGTCTTTCCAGAGTAGACGTCGACGCCTATCGTGTAGCCCTTCTGGTCAGCATGGGCTGCCTTGAGCGCGACCATTATGTCGATTGGGTCGAGTCCAGCGTTCTCAGCCAAGTATTTCGGTACGCTCTCAAGCGCGTCCGCGAACTTCTCGATCGCAAGCTGTTCCCTTCCACCTATCTTGACTGCGTAGTCCCTGAGCCTCTTAGCCACCTCGACCTCTGTCGCGCCGCCTCCTGCGACTATCCTGTTCTTGCTCACTATGTCTGCCATGACGTGTAAGGCGTCGTTCAGGGCCCTCTCAGCCTCGTCCACCGACCTCTCCAGCCCCGCCCTGATGAGTATGCTGACCGACCTGGGGTTCTTGCAGTCTTCTATGAAGACCATCTTGTCCTCGCCCATCCTCCTCTCCTCGGCGAGTCCGGCTGTGCCGAGCTCCTTGCTCGTCAAGCCCTCGATGTTCGTGACTATCTTTCCGCCGGTCGCCCTGACGAGTTTCTCCATGTCTGACTCCTTTATCCTCCTGACAGCCATGATCCCTTCCTTGGCTAGGAAGTGCTGGGCTACGTCGTCTATTCCTTTCTGGCAGAGTAGAACGTTCGCGCCTGAAGACTTTACCTTCTCAACCATCCCCCTCAGTATCTTTGTCTCCTCATCAAGGAAGGCCTTCATCTGTTCGGGGTCGCTTATCCTGATCTCTGCGCTGAACTCTGTCTTCTCAACCTCCAACGCGGCGTTCAGGAGCGCTATCTTCGGGTTCTTTATGCTCTTCGGCATCCCTGGGTGGACGACCTCCTTATCGATGACGACTCCCCTGATGAGCTTCGTGTCCAGGACGCTCTTGCCTATCTTCTTGACGATCTGGACGTTGTCGACGTCTGCTACAAGTCTATCTCCCCTCTCTTCTACGATCTGCTTCACAGCATCGACGGCTATTGTTGCAAGGTGGTCTCTCGCCCCGCCGACGTTCTTGCTGTGGAGTGCTGTCATAGCGGCTTTCTTCAAGGTGTCCTTATCGTCTAGGTTAACAGGCTGCGCGATATCATCCAGGATCTTCATAGCTTCATCCTGGGCTTTCTTGTATCCTGAGACGATGGTTGTTACGTGAATGTTGTCTTCCACCAGCTCCTCAGCACCCTTCAGGAGTTCGCCTGCCAGAACAACGGCTGTCGTCGTTCCGTCTCCAACCTCGTCGTCCTGCGTCTTCGCCACCTCAACCATCATCTTGGCAGCTGGGTTCTGGACATCTATCTCGTCCAGGATCGTTGCTCCATCGTTTGTAACGGTTACGTCGCCGAGGCTGTCGACTAGCATCTTATCCATCCCCCTTGGTCCAAGTGTCGATTTCACTACTTCACTGATGATCTTTGCGGCCATGATGTTTGATCTCTGAGCTTCTCTGCCTCTGCTTCTTGACGCTCCTTCCTTAAGTATGAGGATCGGTTGTCCTGTTAAGTAGGCCAATTCTTCGCACCTCTTAGATCTTTCTTTATAATCGATTCTGATGTTACCGCAAGTAACAAATATATAAACTTTACTTGAAATGTTTCTGCAAAGTCTATGACAGACGGTTTGGGCTGCAAAAGATCGTCGGACGATTTGTTATGAGCTGTCTCTTATCTGCTTTGATTTCAAACTTTTTCTGCAAACGCAATCCACCAGAAGTTAGCCTCGCCGAAGCTCTGTGTTGACCTAAGCAACTCCATTCCGTAACATCTCGCCTACGATGGATGACCGCAACACACTCAGCTTAGCATCGGAAGCGAGGAGGCCTCCCACTTGAGATACGTGGAAGTGATAGGAAAAGAGCCTCTGGCTTCAGCCTGAAGCCGGAGGATTTCACTCAAACACCAGATCAGGGGGACTTGAACCAGAATCGTGGTGGGCCGGGAGGGATTTGAACCCTCAACCACCTGCGTGTCAGGCAGGTATCCTAACTGTCCTGCATTCGTGCATCCAGACTAGACTACCGGCCCTCAACCCGTCCCAGAATAAGTTTAATACATATTTTAGAGTTTCAGAGGTTATCACTGGAGAATCTGATGTTGAAGGAGTTCCCCTAGACTATCCTGACGCGGTTGATCTTCTTGTTCTGCCAGGAGTATTCCCTCAGCCGCCTTGTGAGGCCGTATCCGCATGCAGCGCACCTTCTCCTAGTTAGACTATAGGAGTGTCTGCCGCATCTTCTGCATCGGATGTGCGACTTCGATCTGCCCCTCTTTCCGAGTGAGGGTGTGCCTTTGCCCGTGATACTCCCCTCCCCACTCCCTTACCTCTTCAAGCCGTAGCCCTGTCGGTCTTTACCGGTAAACCTCTCCAGCTCTCCTCTATCTTGGAGGGGGGCTTATCAGCACTACATTGTCTCCCCTAACGATCAATGTGCCCAGCTTCTTCGCCTTGTCTACTTCAGTTATGTCCTCCGCATCCTCCATAACAAGGTTCATGTGCTGATCGAAGCTGTACAGCC
Source organism: Candidatus Bathyarchaeota archaeon (assembly GCA_018397035.1). GTDB lineage: Archaea > Thermoproteota > Bathyarchaeia > 40CM-2-53-6 > RBG-13-38-9 > JAGTQV01. The sequence continues at coordinate 6,206 of JAGTQV010000047.1, forward strand.
TCCCCCTCACTGTCCTTCCACCCTTAAGCTGGACAAGGACTACCTTGTTCAGGCTTTCCTCAAAGATCTTGTTCGCCATCTCAGACATGACTGCCACACTTTCTGAAGTCTATCCTTAAGGGCCTGAACGCGTCATTTAAGGATTGTCATAACAAGACGGTGTCTGTTTGTCTCATCGGAGAAGAGTATTGAGGAAGAGTGAGATCAAGGATCTAGTCCGTGAGTTCGAGGCCTTCAAAGACGCTTTTGAGTTCGATTACCGAAAGGCAAGAGTGGAAATCATAGAGAATGATGAGCCGCTACTGTTGCTCGATAACAGACCCATACTATTCAGGTCCGAGGGCAGACTCATCCCGACATTGTTCTTTGAAAGCTACTTGGAGGCTGCACCAAAGATCGTCGTCGACATGGGCGCCATCCCCCGCATATGCAACGGTGCAGACGTGATGGCTCCTGGTGTAAGGGAGGTCGAGGGGGCATTCTCCAAGGGGGGTTTCGTGGTAGTTGTCGACGAGACTCATAGGAAGCCGTTGGCTGTAGGCAACGCGTTAGTGGACTCTGAGATGATGCGTGGTGTCCGACATGGGCCTGTCGTCGAGACGCTGCACTATGCCGGCGACACCATCTACAAGATCGGGAGACCTCTCTGTAAGCTCTGACACCCGGCCCGACACCTCATCCAAGCCCCCTGGAGTACATCCATCCTCCGGCGTCAAGAGTTTCAGCGGACTCCAGTAGGCTTTTACCTGAGCCTTAAGGTCTCTAGGTTCTCTGGAGCCGTCGTCTTGATCTTGAAAAGGGTCGAGATCACCCTGGCCAGCTGTTCACATTTCCGCGTCTCGCCATGGTTTACGATGACCCTTGAAGGCCTAGAAGATATCCTCCTCACGAACTCGATTATCTGATTCCTGTCTGAGTGGCCTGAGAAACCCTCAAGCGACTCCACTACCAGGTTGAGCTTGACAGCCTCGACCTTACCCATCCCCCCCTGAAGCGTCAAGTCCCTCACACCGTTCCTTATCCTACTTCCAAGCGTTCCCTCAATCTGGTAACTTACGAAGATTAGCGTATTCTTCTCATCCTGGGCCATGTGCCTCAGATACTCGACGGCAGGGCCGCCTTCAAGCATCCCTGAGGTTGCCAAGATGACTGAGGGGCCACCTGTGACGATACCCTCACGTTCACTGGGATGGTTCACGTTCACGAAGTAGTCTGACTGGAATGGATTCACATCTTGATGGAGGATCTTGTCCTTGATCTCTCTCGACAAGTATTCTGGGTAGACTGTGTGTATCGCCGTCGCCTCAGAGATCATGCCGTCAACGTAGATTGGGGCCTCCATCAATGCGCCGTTCTTCATGTGGTTGTCAAGGATCATCATTATCTCCTGGGCTCTACCGACAGCAGGCATCGGGATCAGGACTTTGCCCCCACGCTTGAAGGTCTCATTCACTACCGAGACCAGCCTCGACTCTACTGTCGACCTGCTCGGCATCACATCACCCTGACCACCATATGTAGACTCTGTGATAAGGGTCTCAACCCTTGGGAAGACCAGTGACGCCGGCTCAAGCAGCATCGTCTTGCCGAACTTGTAGTCACTCGTGTAGACTATGTTATGTAAGCCTTCACCAATGTGCAGGTGTGCTATCGATGAGCCGAGGATGTGGCCTGCGTTGTGAAGAGTCAGCTTCATGTCTGGAGCGACGTCTGTGACAACCCCATACTTGAGGGGGATGGTATGCATCACAACCTCACGGACATTCTTCTGGTCGAATGGGGCGTAGCCACCCTCCCTGCTCGTCACATCCAGGTAGTCCAGCTGGAGCAGCGTCATCAAGGCTGATGTCGGCTCAGAACAGTATACTGGACCATCATACCCGTACTTGTAGAGGAATGGGACAAGCCCACAGTGGTCAAGGTGTGCATGGGTGACTATCACAGCGTCCAGCTTGTCTATGCCGAATTCGTCTACGTCAAGCCTCGGGAAAGCCCTGTTCGGGTCATGTGAGCCAGGGTTGATCCCGCAGTCCAGGAGGACCGTGCTCTCGTTAGCCTCAACCATTATGCATGAACGGCCGACCTCACGTGACCCGCCGAGAGGGGTGATCCTGACATTGCCGGCCTTGCTTATCGTAGGCCTGAATATCCTCTCGCCGACATCCCTCAGGATCCTGCTCCGATCCTCACTCTCCGAGTACGTCATGTGCCGTATAGTCGCTATGATCTTTGATGGTAGAGGCTGAGCCCTCAGGACTCTGGGCCGCCACCCAGTAGCCTTGATGACCTCCTGAAGCGTAGCCCCTTCCTTCCCGATTGCGAGCCCAGGCTTCTTCGCCTCGATCAAAACCTCGCCTAGGCTCGGGTCGAAGTTCATCGAGGTGACCGCAGCCTCTGGAGGGATGAGCTTACTTATCATCTCCTCAGCCTGCTTCTCCGGCATCCTGATCGATGAGTCTGAACGGATCACTATGCGCTTGTGGAGGAGGTTGACGATATCCGTCACTACATGGCTCTGCTCGATTAGCAGGTTAAGATTCTTCACGTATATGGCGAGCCTCGGCCCTTCAAACTCGATCCTGGTGACCTCTGCCTCCTGGGGGATATTCTCCAATATCGCTGACATGATCTTGGAGTGCGCACTGTTTGTATGCTTAGGCACCTATGCTCACTTTGAGCGTGAAAAGGGTCCAGAGAGATCTAGGATCTCAACACGAGGGTCTTCTTCTCTTCCTCACCAACCTCTCTGTAACCATCTCTCGTAACCATCGCCACATCGAAGCTGTCGCCGCTGGCCGCGTCCCTCTTCATCGCTGAGGTCACAGCCTTCAGAACGACTGGAACCGCATCCTTGACAGCCATCCCCTCTCTGAACTGTGACTCCAAGACTCCGTAGGCTATAGGTGAACCTGATCCTGTGGAGACGCAGGTCTCCTCTGTCACGCTCCCGAGGGGGTCGAGCGCGAAGATTCTAGGTCCAGCAGAGTCTACGCCGCCGATCAGGGCCTGCAACAGCAAAGGTGTGAGTCTGGCTGAGAAGAGTATGTTTGCTACCAGCCTGGCGGCGGCGCTGACAGGCATCACGACCCCACTCTGAAGCCTGTAGAGTTCAGCATTAGCCTTGAGGATGTCGACGACCGCCTGGGCGTCGCCGACAGCGCCGGCGATAGTCATAGCTAGGTGGTCAGCGATGGGGTAGACCTTCTTAGCGCGTTTATGCGCTATGAAGTAGCCCATGGTCGCTCTGGTGTCTGTTGCCAAGACGACCCCGTCCTTGCAGACAACACCTATCGTCGTTGTTCCTCTAGCGACCCCTTCTGTGAAGTCCTCTAGTGAAGGGTACATATATCTGTTCAGCCTCGATAATTCTTCGAGCAGGTACAGCAGAGCCGCGCAAGATCTCTTGGCGACTCGCTAACTGAAACCTTTAACAACTTAAAAAGCTTTCTCGGAGGTTTCCAGATGAAGCTTAAGGTCACCCTCGTAGGTGAGAGGCAGGCGCGAGTCGGATTCAGGTTCCTATTCGAGGGAACGACTGAGCTCTGTTCCCGATGCGAGGTCAGAAATGTCTGCTTAGGAAATCTTGAGTCAGGAAGGATGTATGAGGTTAGGAAAGTCTCCAGGAAGAGGTTTCCGTGTCTGCTCCACTTTGAAGACGCGGTTGTAGTCGAGGTTGATGAGCCGCCTGTAGGCGCTGCGGTCGAGACCCGGACCGCTATAAACAACGCCCTGATAACATACACTAAGATCGACTGCGCCAATAGGGCCTGCGAGAACTGGAGGAGATGCTCCCCAGCAGGGCTGGTCGAGGCTGACAGATGCAGGATAGTGGAGGTTAAGGGGTCGTTGCAGTGCCCTTTGAAGATGCAGCTTCAGCAGGTCTCACTTCAGAGGCAGCCTCAGGCCTCCTGAAGGTCTCGGTGAAGGTCACTGCCACAAGCTCAGGCATAAGCTTCTGCAGGTCAGTTGAGATAGCCCTTTTGATCAGTTGTAGGCCCTCAGTTAGGAAAGCCTCCTGCGGGATCTGTATAGTGCACTCACCCTGGGACAATGCTACCTTGAATCTCTCGATAGGCGGCACCGGGATTCTTCGGTGGATCACCGCTCTCACTTTCTCCTCACTCGACTCCAGAGTCTTCTCAAGCTTAACATTATAGATGAGCGTCTTACCTGCCAGGGGATGGTTGAAGTCTACCTGCACCCTCCCTGCACCGACTGATCTGACGAGGGCTGAGCGGCCGTCTACCTCTATTCTAGCACCTGGTACAGGTGTAACCCGCTCATTCTTGAACCGCCTCATCGGTATGAGCCTCATCTTGGCAGGGTCGCGTTGACCGAAACCTTTCTCAGGAGGGACCTCAACAGTCTTCTCCTCGCCCACCTCAAGGCTCACCAGCGCCTCATCAAGCCCTCTTGGAACCCACCCCTCCCCAACGACTACGAAGTGAGGTTCATAGACGTTCTCGGCACGATGCAGCCCAGCCTCTTTCGCGACGTCCTCGAAAGTCGTCTCTATGATCTCGTTGCTCTCTTTTATCTTGGAGGTGAAGTTGATGAGTGCAAAGTCTCCTTTCTTCAATGCCATCTCTCTCACACCTGAGGATATCCCATTAAGGCGAGATAGCCAACTTATTAACACTACACTCTTGCTTGATAGTCGCATTTAGGGCCTGATCCAGCTACCTCGTCAACCCTGAAGCATAGGAAACCTACCTCAAGGAAGTGACCTCGTCGTTTTGAATCTTGAGTCTTTTCTGAGGAGGTTCTCTGGGCCTCCGGAATCGCCCAGCAGGATCCGTGCGAGCGCGCACTGAAGGCTCAAGTCGAATCGGCGAGACTGCATCTCAGCTCGATCGATGGTGCTCAGGAGACTTTCACATCTTGAGCTTGGAGAGGGCTGCCCAAACCTTGTTGTTGACTTCGATCTTCGCGTAGCTGCCTGCGTAGGCTGGTCCGGGATTCACTACAGTGGTATCTCCCAGGCTGTCTATCCCTTGAGCTTCGTGGATGTGGCCTGAGACTGCAAGGATCGGCTTTCTCGACTCTATGAACTGCCTGACAGAGCGGCTTCCCGCATGGATGCCTATCCTCGTTTTGTCCAGCTTGATCCCTCTCGGCGGGCAGTGGGAGACCAAGATCAAGCTCCTGCATGCACAAGCAGTCACCGCCCTATTCAAGATCTCAGCCACCTCAACCTCACTGAATTCAAGAGGAGTATGGAAGGGTGTGTGCACAGAGCCCCCCAACCCCACCAACTCATACCCTCGAAGTCCCAAGCAACGTCCATGGAGGCTCTTGACCGCTTCAATGCTCCAATCAGAGAGGTCAGGGGAGTCCATGTTACCCGGCACGAAGAATACTGGGGCTGCCGCTGAACCTAAGACCTCAAGAAGCTTCGCTGCCTCTTCGACGTCGCCATGTGATATGTCCCCGGCGACCAGTACCGCATCCGGACGGTCTCCAGATATTACCTCCGCCGCAGCCTTCGCGGCGGCGAAGCTCTTATGAAAGTCTGAAAGCACTATGAGCCTCAAATGTCATCCTTCTCCGTTCTGAACGATAATGGCTACCTTAGGGGCTGACTAATGAGACTGTTGGATGGCCTGAGACAGAAGGTATGAGAACATGGTCTTGGTAGCTCTCCTATCAGACTTTGGAACAAGAGACGCGTATGTGGCACAGATGAAGGCGGTCATACTCTCGCTATCCCCAAAATCCATTATAGTGGATGTAAGCCACGAGATAGCGAGGCATAACGTCTTTCAGGGCATGTTCGTGTTGGCCACAGCAGCCCCCTACTTCCCTCCAGGAACGATCTTCCTTGCAGTCGTCGACCCTGAGGTCGGCGGCCTGAGGAGGCCATTGCTGCTGGAGACTGGAAAGAGCAAGTTTGTCGGTCCTGACAACGGGATACTGACCCTTGCCGCTGAGAAGGAGGGCGTTGTAAACGCATATCACCTTACTGAATCAAAGTACTTTGCAGGCGAGATCTCGCCTACATTTCATGGCAGAGACATATTTGCACATGTTGCGGGTCATCTCGCCGAGGGCGTCTCCCCTTCGCTTATGGGCCAGTCCACCTCTGAATACGTCAGGCTGAAGATCCCTGAGGCAAGGCTTGAGGACGGGAAGATCCATAGCACCGTGATCTATGTAGATGGGTTCGGGAACGTTGTGACGAATATCGAGTCAGAGATCCTTAGCCGAGGCAGGTTTG
>JAGTQV010000048.1 GCA_018397035.1 Candidatus Bathyarchaeota archaeon
TCCCCGCTCCGCCGTCATGGGGTGGGCACGATATGAAACGCTCACATTACCCTTGGCCAAGAGGATGCTCAGCATCGCCTAAGCGGGTTCAGTACAGAATACCGGCTAGACCATCCTTCTTAGTGAGGGCGCCAACGCGGTAAGCGATATAACCAAGATCGATAATCCTCTGACGGCGGAGCGGGGAAAACTTGAAGCCGGTACTAGAATTCTTTTCTAGGGATGAGGTCTACCAGATCCATCAAGCATCCCTCGAGATTCTTGAAAGGGTAGGTGTGAAGTTTGAGAGTGCTGAGGCACAACAGATCCTGCGAGACGCTGGAGTAGATGTTGACTCTCAGGGCGTAGCGAGGTTCCATGCTGATACAGTCGAGGAGTACATCAAGAAGTGCCCTAGATCTGTAGTGTTGAGGGGTAGAGACCCGAAAAAGGATGTCTATCTCCGAAATGATAGAGTAACCTTTGCATCCGGCACAGGCATGTACATCATTGAAGGGGTCAAGGCTCGAAAGTCAACATACAAGGACTGCTGTGACTGGGCAAGACTGACAGACGCCATAAAGAACGTTGACTTCTCATGTGAGATACATTCCACGGATATGCCTTCAGAGTTGACTGACCGATACAACTTCAAAGCGATGGTGATGAACACGACGAAGCCGTTTGTGGGAAGCTCACTCTCAAGGGCAGGTGTCCTCGACGAGATAGAGATGGCTGCAGCCGTGGTAGGGGGGAAAGAGCAGTTGAGGAAGAGACCGATATGGTGGGCTGGGTACGCTGCGATAAGCCCCTTAATATGGAGTGAGAACGCATGCACCGTCTTCAAGGAGACTGCACCATACAATATTCCGGCCTTTGTTGAGGGGGAGTCGGTCGTAGGCGGCACCTCAGCAGTCACGGTGGCTTCCACACTGGCACAGACGAATGCGGAAGCGATAAGTGGGATAGTCTACAACCAGATACTTAAGAAAGGCAGACCCTGCATCCTGAACCTTGGATTCACACACCCAATGGATATGAAGAGTTGTCTGGCTCTGCATGGTAACGTCGTCGCCGGAATCATCGCGGCAGGAGGTGCGCAGCTTGCAAGGTTCTATGGGCTGCCGTCAGCTGCATGGATGGCCACCGACTCCAAAGTCTCAGATGCTCAATGTGGCTACGAGAAAGCATTGACAGGAGTGATCCCTGCGCTTGCACGTTCAAGCCTGATATTCGGCATGGGACAGGCTGAATTCACGTTTGCAGTGGATTACGAGAAACTCATCATCGACGACGAGATCGTGACGCAGATCAAAAGGGCCATCGATGGAATAGAGGTCACTGAGGAGACTCTCTGCTTGGAGGCGATCGAGCGTGTAGGCATAGGCGGAAACTTCCTGTCAGCTAAGGCGCGTGAAACGTTCAAGTTCATCCAGAAGGAGACTACGGAACTCACCGTCGGAGACCGGAACACGAGAGAGAAGTGGCTGGAAGCAGGAGGCAGAGACATAGGTGAACGTGCAAGAGAGAAAGTAAAAGAGATCCTTGCAGCACACGAACCTGAACCATTAGACAAAGATATCGTAGAAAGACTCGATGAGATCATAGAAGACGCTAAGAGGGATCTTACGAGGAAGAAGACGTAGCCAACCAGTAGGTGGAGACTATGCCTGAAGTCGACCTTGAGAGACTCTCGAAGTCAGTCATAGACGGTGACGTAGATGCTGTAAAGTCACTCGTCAAAGAATCATTAAGAACAGGAATGAACCCTCTAGAGCTCGTTGAGGAAGGATTGGCTAAAGGAATACGGACAGTCGGTGAAAGATATGGAAGAGGAGAGATCTTCCTCACCGAGCTGCTTATGGGAGCTGAAGCTATGAAAGCCGGAATGGAGCTAATAAACCCTGAGATTCAACGACAGAAGAAAGAACTGAAGAGGGTCGGCTCGATGATTATCGGAACAGTCGCAGGGGACATTCATGACTTAGGAAAGAACATTGTCTCAGCCCTTTTCTCAGCACATGGATTCGACGTTGTCGACCTTGGAGTAGACGTTCCTGACCAGAAGTTCATAGAGAAAGTTAAAGAGCTTAAGCCGGATATTCTAGGCCTCTCCGCCCTCATGACCTCGACCATCACTAAGCAACGCGACATTATAGACCTTCTGAAGTCTCAAGGGATGAGGGACAAAGTCAAGGTTATGGTTGGCGGCGCGGCAGTCAACGAAGACTATGCTCGAGAGATCGGCGCCGACGGCTACGCCGAGAACGCAAACGATGCTGTCAACCTGGCGAAGACACTTATCGGCAAGAACTAGAAGACGGGACATCTTTATTCACGTTGACGCCTCCACAGAAAGAGTCTACTCCATACCCACATACAAGAGACTGACAGCCCTCTCAAGAGGAGACTCTCCTTCAATCTGCTCAGCCAAGATAGTAACTGTCTCTACACCTCCACCCTTTATCCAGACCTCCACAGCACCATCCTCAAGGCGTATCTGGAGCTGCTTCGACCAGAACATCCCTGACTCACCCTTAATACCGACTGACGCATTCGTCTGCGTCAGGACATAGACCGCGATGAGATCCTGCCTTGACGCCATAACTTCTCCCCTGCTATCTACAGCCGCGATCTTCAAGATCTCCTCCTGACCAGACTTCAACTGTGACGGAATAACTATCACCAGCCTATCTGGTTGAATACGTGCAGGCCTCATCTGAGTGTGGTAAAGCGCTGCGCCGAAGACAGTTATGAGGATAAGTGACGCGAGAGCCACCTTAGCGAATTCTAGGTAGTCACCCCTCATCGCGGCAGCCTACTGAGTTGAGGAGGGGGCAGCTTCCAACAGACGTAGACCTTGATCATTCAGTCCTCTGTCTGAAATATGTAAGGCATACTCCGTTCCAAGCTGTTAACATCCTCAAGGATCGTGTCGAGAACCTCTAAGCCTTTATCTCTCCTTCCAAGCTCCATCTCAAGATATTGTATATAATCAAGAAGATTCATCTTGAACTGCGAGTTTGCAGACTGGATCTTCAATATGAGCTCAGGATCGTCGCATGTCTTCATGTCCTCAGTCAGTCTCAACGTGGCCAAGGCGAGTTCGTGTAGTTCAGAGACCGCCTGCGGAATATGCACCCTCCCCGAGGGGTCAGCATCAATAATACCGCTGACTATCTTCCTCTGAAGATTCACTTCGTCCTCCAGACTTCGGAATATGTCCACCCTGAACTTCATGCCCTTCTGCATCTCCAAAACATGACGTATCCACCGGACATTGTTCTCGTGAATAATCTCTGACTGGTGAGCCAGAGCCTCCACGATACCTCCCAGCCTTTTCATGGTCTCAGCGGGGTCGCCCCGCATAGCGGTCTCCTCAGGCAACTACTACACCAGACTATGTGATGCTACATCTTGCAGTCGGCTGTGAGATATACTTTTTTACTGCAAGACCTACCACTTCGCCGTAAAGGTAGAGGTTGAGATGTCTTCACCACCATTAGAGTACTACAGTAGATCAAAAGGGTCAGGACTACCTTATGGACCCTGCGACTTCACAGAAGAGACTGTTGAGAAGGAAGTCCTTCCCGGCAGGGCTGGGAACTACGCTATAGGGTACACCACACCGATGGGAGGTTTTGTGGTGAAGATCATCGGGGGATCAGATAATGATCTCCAAGAGAAGTTGCTTACCGAACTGGACACGGCTAGAAAGAGAGGATATGACAGATTCTGCTTCAAGTATGCCAGTTCACCAAAAGAGAGGTTTGAGCATGAGTGCCTGAACTACCACAGTTTCCAGAGACAACTTGATAACAAGGAACACCCGCAACCTCCATCTGGAACAGAGCTTGAATGCCCAGACACGATCTGCGCCAGGTTCTTCCAGAGCGGAAGAAAACTATCATGATGGAGGGCTCGATCGAGCTGACACCGAGAGAGAGGGTGATGGAAGCAATAGAACATAGGGAGCCGGATCTTGTTCCAGTCGCCTTCCTCAGATCGACCTACGATGCCACAAGACTGAAGCTTGATGTTCAGAAATACCTCCTCGATCCTAAGACCAAACTGAACGCTCAGATAGAGTTGCATAAGAGGTTTCCTGACTGCGCATTTATCCCGAGTATATACCCAGACTTTGGAATGGTAGCTGAGCCCTCAGCTTTAGGGGCTGAGGTGAGACTATATAGTGATCAACCGCCGAAAGCCCTATCGTTCGTGAGGAGCCTCGAAGACATAGACGCCTTGGAAGTCCCGGATCCATACCGTGACGGCCTTATGCCTAAGGTGCTTGAAGCATACAAGTACATGATTGAGAATTCCCCGAAGGAATACTATGTTGATCCACCATTCATCATGGGGCCTCTATGTGTAGCTTCAGAGATCAGAGGGCTCAGCGAGGTCTTCTCCGACATGTTCAAGAACCCTGCCTCACTCCACAGGCTCCTTAAGGTCTGCACCAAGACCGCGATCGAGTACATAAGGGCTCTAGAAGAAATCTCCGGCGGATCCGACTTCGTATTCCTCGCCGACGACATAGCCGGTCTAGTCTCTCCGAGGTTCGCTGAGGAATTCTTCTTCAACTACATGAAGAAGATTTACGACTCATTCAGCGGAAAGATCAGAGTCTACCATAATGATGCAAAGACCATGCATCTTCTGGAGCAGATAGCTGATGTAGGTGTACAATTGTTCAACTTCAGTTTCCAGAATGACTTGAAGCAGACCAAAGAAAGGATAGGCCGCCGCGTCTGCCTGTGGGGGAACGTCGAACCCATAGGCATATTCCGCAGCGGCAAACCCGAAGAGATAGAGGAGATCTGCAGACAGAAGATAGAGATCGCGGCTCCTGGAGGCGGATTCGTTCTCTCCACAGGTGCAGCCGTCTATGGGCCAGACCAGAGCGTGGACGCTGTCATTAATGCAGCAAAGAAATACGGCCGATACCCCATCGGGAAACTGATAGACAACGAATAAACCGTCAAGCACCATGTCTGCGTTCAACCACTAGTTCCTGATGTGTCTTATCTAATGCCGAAATGAAATAGTGGGAGTTGCATCTGAATGGATCTCACAGACAGGGTTGCAGAGCATACGAGAACTAAAGGCGCTGACCTCGTCGGCATCGCGTCCGCTGATTTCTTCAAAAACAAGACTGAAGAACACCAGAGGCCAAGCTACTTTGTGCCAGACGCGAAATCTGTGGTCTCGATAGCCCTGAAGATTAATGATGCAATCCTTGATTTCGGGCTTTCCTCAAGTGGCGATCTCTACTCACCAAGACACGAAGTCTACACTCAGACACTGGAAGGATACCTGAAACACTACATCTATGATCAGCTTGACTATCTTGCGATTGAGACCTCAAGGTACCTTGAGAACCTTGGCTACAAGTCCTTTCCAATCCAAGCCCGCGTCACAGACTGGGTTGAAGTCAGGGGGGTCTTCTCTCACAAGGCGGCAGCCGTCGCTGCAGGTCTTGGAACCTTAGGGAAGTGCGGCCTCGTTATCACTCCAAAGTATGGGCCGCGCATACGACTCGTCTCAGTCATAACTGAGGCTCAACTGAGACCTTCAGGGCCCACCCAGTCTAGCACAGAAGAGATCTGCGGCGAATGCTCAAAATGTATTGAAGTCTGCCCGATCAATGCTCTAAGTTACAGTAAAGACACAGGAACTACAATAGTAGACAAGATGAGATGCTGGAAGCTCACCCTGCCGGGCCGTTGTGGGCTGTGCATGGCTGTGTGCCCCTACGGCAGACAGGAGCCCCTTCAGGGCCACCTATGGATCTAGCGCAAGTGATGCATCTCAGTAGTTCCACATCAACGGTGAAACAAGCACCGTAGCATCTTTTAGTGGTGTTGGACCGCTTATCCACCTAGCTGTGAGGAACGAACTCTGCTGAAGATAAACCTTAATGCCGACTGATGCCTCCCCATCCTTAAGATTAACCCTCGACCGCTCCAACTCAGACGCACTCGTGCCTGAGAAAGACAGTTCAACTACGTCGTCTCTCGTGGTATCCAATTCTCCAGACTCGTCAACGGCTGAGACTATGGCTGATATCTGGCTCTCACTTATCGGTTGGATCGTGATCTTCAGTTTGACAGCTGTGATCTTGGCTTTCGAAGGAGTTGGCCAAGAGTAGTAGATCGGCATCACTATCAGAGCCACTAAGAGAACTGCAGCGAAGGCTGTCTGCGTTATCTTCACTTTTCTCCACCTTGGGAAACCTCTCAGCTTGGACAGGATCATTGGAAGCTGGACCTGCATCTACTCATCCCTGTGAAATCCCTCTTAACTACTCTCCCCCAACCCCCACACTCAGCACCACCAGAGCCGACTTAAGTTCTGATCTCCCCTCCTTCCATTCCGCAGTGATCCTCACCATTTCTGTCGCTCGACCAATTACGAAAGCTGTCGCGGATCCGTTCTGAAGCCTTAGTGTAGTGGCACTCAGTTCAGAGTGCGTAGACATATAACTGAGTGATGTGATGTTCAACTGCACTAGGTCGTCTCTACTAGTATCGACTAGGCCTTCCTCATTCACCGCCCTCACTGTCAGTTCTGTCGGTTTGCCGAGTTCTATGTTGTATCCTTCATGAAGGATCATCAGCTTTGTGGCGCTTGTAACTGTTGGGGTTGGAGCTTGGAATTCAACCTTGGTAACTACTCCTGGAGCGGCGGCGGATATTATCCCTAGTAGGATAATGATGGAGAAGAGCCTCTGTGCTTTCCTGACCTCTAACGGCTTGAGCATCATCTCTTGACAGATGAAGCCTGTACAAGTCTAGTTACCTATATTTCTTTCTCGGAGACTAAACTTCTACAGATGTAGGAGACGTGGCGCGATCTGTCCGATCGAGAGAATGAACCAGATGTACCATGCCATCCCAGCCGATATAGCTATAGGGATAAACCATGACCTGACTTTTTTTGACGTCCCTGCCAAGTAGAGGTCGATCGCCTTTTCAGGGCAGTGCTCTATGCAAGCTCCACACTTAATGCAGTCTATGTTCGGAGCATACATCTCATTGATCGTCTGTCGCGTCATCGCGAACATAGGGCAAACAGCCGTGCAGGAGTAGTCCTTCGTACACTTGCCGAGATCTATCCTGATGTTGAAAGGAGTCACACGCTCCAAGAGGTTTATCAGAGCTCCTACTGGACAGAGGACGGCACACCAAATCCTCTTACCAGTCAAAAACGGTAGCACCACTACGAATAAGCCGAACGCCAGTAAAGCGATGATTCCCCACCAGATGTACTGGAGAAGCCACGTCCAACATACTACACAGATAATAGGGATTGCAAGACTCGCCCCGAGCAGGAGGAGTGCGAAGGCAACCCCGTATTTTATATCCTTAACATCTTCCCTCAAACCGTCTACAACCATGTCAGTCTTTCCCGGCTCTATGTACCTCTTCCTGAATCGTGAGAGGCTCCACACCGGGTTCCCGTCTCTCCTGAAGGCATCGACGGTCCCTCCGAAGTAGCAGACCCAGCCGCAGAAGCCTCTACCAAGGACAATCGTCGTCGCAAGGTAGGGAGCCAAAACAAGTATTGAGAAATAGAATATCGATGAAGGCCAGACTACAGGTATCCCTGCAATCGTCTCCATTCCCATCTCAGTTCCCCAGATGGGGATACTGACGGTCACGCTCGGCAGATTGAAGTTGCAGGGAACAAGAGCTCGTCCCACAGTTGGCATCCCACTGTAGTAGTAGACGCGCAGGTGACCCCCAATCCATTTGAGCAATGATGTAAACCCTACAAATGAGAAGATCGTGAGTGTTCCTACCCAAGTTATTACTGCATAGTATATGACTAGGGCCTTCCTGAGGCGCTGGATACTCCCGCTCCGGAGAAGAGCAAATGATACAAGCCCCCCAAGAACCCCCACATATACTCCAAGTAAAGGACTGTACCTCGAATAGATAAGAAGCCCGAACAAGCCTACCGCTAGGCCACCTACAGCAGCCACCTTCACGGTTGCTGAAGAATACAAAACATGAACCTCTCAGCTAGATCATGAAACTTGTATGAACCTCTATATAACCTCACGTAGTACCATTTAGAAAGAAAAAAAGGAGTGGAATGGCGTATCTCTACGCCATCGCTTCTTTCAGCATTGTCTTGGCTATCTGTATCTTGTACTTGTTCATGCTGAGCGGTGTCGCCTTGTCCAGTGCTGCTGAGACCTCATCAGGTGTTCCGCTCACAACTACTGGAGCGACTCCGCCTAAAGCGGCTACTGTTCCCTTAGACGTCGTGGCTACAGCTGCGCTTGCGACCGCAAAGTCCCAGGACTTCCTGACCTTGAACTTCCTGAATCTGGCTTTGGAAGGCGCCTCTGGTATTGTGATCCATGTGACTATCTCGTTCGGCTTTAGTATATTGCCTAATGTGACGTAGAAGTCTTTGATCGGCACATCCCTCGATCCGTCCGGCCCTTCCACTTTGAGCGTCGCACCTAGAGCTGTGAAAGTCACTGCCAAGTCGCTTGGAATGACTGCGTTGCAGACCTTCTGCTCCATTATTGCTCCGTACCTGTTGTCTCCGCCTGGCTGGTAGCAGACAGGCCCTCCCTTCCTGTAACAGTAGAAGTCTGGCTTATTGTAGTACCAGCACCTGACTTGCTGACACAGGTTACCCCCGACCGTGCCCATGTTACGCAGCTGAGGTGTCGAGATCATCTTGACCGTCTCAGCGATTACCGGGAACTTGCTTTTGACTATGCTCGACTCTGCCAAGTCTGTGAGTTTTGTGAGAGCGCCTATCTTTAGTGCTCCGCCTTCCTCCATGACCTGGTCCAGTCCAGGTATCGTTTTCAGGTTCACGATAGCTTCTGGTGTTGGGAGGTATTTCTTCTTAAGTATGTCCATCAGTGCTGTTCCGCCTGCTATAGGCTTGCCTTTATCACCGTACTTGCTGAGTAGTGATGTAGCCTCCTGAACCGTCTTCGCGTCGTAGTGCGCGAATCTCGTTATGAATCTCAGAGACATTACTGTTTCATCTCCTATGCTTTTCCTAGAGCCTGCAGTATCTTCCGCGGCTCAATCGGTGCCTCGTAGAATCTCACCCCTATCGCGTCGGCTATGGCGTTGGCTATGACGCTCTGGCAGTTCACGATCGTCGCTTCAGAGATTCCTTTTCCTCCTCCATAGACGCCCCATACGTCTGGCCAAGGCTCCGGGATTCCGTATGGCTGCATCATTCCTGGGCTTGGAGCATGGTCGACTACTGCGTTGCTCGGCCCTGGAACATCAAGCGCTGACGGCCACTTGTTCTCGAGATGTGTTGTGTTCAAGTACGCTCCATTACTCTGGTCCTGTATCATTTCAGTGTACAGTCCTGCTCCCAAGTAGTTCTGGGCCATCTCCATCTGCTGGTCGCAGGCCCATACGTTGATCGGCCGTGTATCTGAGACGTTGACGAACTTCTCTATCTTCACGTCTCCTGTCTCCTCGTTAACCAAGACCTCGACTGCGGTAGCTGCGAACATGTAGAGTAGATTTAGTCTGCGCCACTTTCCTTCAGTCTTCATAGTGTTTATGTTTTCCGCGTCGAGTGGGAACCAGGCTTCACCCATACCCCAGATGAAAGGTGTGGTTCCAAGCATGAACTTGGCCCATGGCAGCGCATTCTCCGGTTTGCCTTTCACGAATATCATCCCATCTTTGGTGTCTAGGTCCTCTGGATTGGCTCCGAGTTCAGGTGCGGCCTTCTCAAACAGTTTCCTGAGGGCGTCTTGGCATGCTTTCATGACGCATGTTCCAGCCACGAATGCTTGCTGGTTAGCGTATGCTGAACCGGTGAATGTTGTATGGTCTGTGTCCAAGTCTGTGACTACGCAGTTCTCTGGAGGTATCTTCAGGGTTTCAGCAGCTATGAAAGCGACGGTGGCGTTTATCTGTGTTCCTAGGTCGTGGACGCTTCCGAAGATGTCGCATCCAGGGTTAGCGTTGAGTCTGACGTAGGCTAACGGTTTCTCCACGAGCGGGTTGATGTAGACGTTTCCAACATCTATCGCTCTCCCCCTCTTCCACGGTCCGGTTCCAGGGGCCTTAGGTTTGTCCCAGCCGATGTGCTGCGCTGCTAAGTCAAGTGCTTCTGCGGCGCCGCTGCGCACGATCTCGTTAAGTATGTTGACTTCATCGTTCACTAGAAGGTTCATCCTCTTGAACTTGTACTTGTCCATTCCTATCTTCTCAGCCAGCATGTCCATGGCCTGATTTACGGCGAAGCATACCTCTTGATGTGCGAATGTATGCAGGTTCTGCATCGGCGTCTCGTTCGTGTATGCTGCGAAGCTGTCGTAGCGGAAGTTTGGGAATCTCCAGTTTCCGGAGAACTGGAATATCGCGTTCCTGACTATGCCGGCGCCGAATCTTCCGTATCCTCCATTAGCGTTGTAGACTGTGAATTTGCCTGCTGTCAGGGTTCCGTCCTTCTTGCATCCGACTTTGAAGTAGAACCTCCAGCGTGGCCGGGAAGTTATCTGGGTGGTCTCGTCTCTAGTGAACATCAGCTTGACCGGTCTGCCTGTCTTCAGTGTGAGCCATAACGCGCGGGAGGCTGCGTGAACGTAGCTGCGGTTACCGTATGCCCCAGCGATCTTGCGTGGACACCTGAACCTGACTTTGCTCATCGGCAGGTTCGCTACGGCTGCGGCGACTGGGTAGTGAACCTGGAATATTGACTGTGTCTCCTCCATGCAGTTCAGTCGACCGTCGTTGGGGTCTATCCAAGTTATTGCGCAGTTTGGACCTGCAGTCATGTGTGTGAATCTCTTCACGTCCCATTTTCCTTCAACGATTGCGTCTGCTTCGGCAAATCCCTTTTCTACATCTCCATGGATCCCTATTGTTGCGTTTATCAGGTTCGGCCTTTCATCGTAGAATCTTGACTTCAGCAGTTTTGGTGTGTGGAGTACTACTGGCGGGTTTGCGCTTGCCATCGCCTCAATGTCGAGGCCTACCGGGAGCTCCTCGTACTCTACCTTTATCTTCTCTAGAGCTGCCTCAGCGATCTCTGGTGTTTCGGCTGCAACGAGTGCTATCGGCTCCATGTAGTACATGACTTTTCCTCTGGCAACGACAGGCTCATCCCCAAACATTCTCACATCAGGGATGTCGTCTGCTGTCAGTACCGCCGCGACGCCCGGCATGGCCTTAGCTGCACTAGTGTCTATGCTCTTGATTCTTGCATGAGCTACAGTAGATGTCTTCATTCTCCCGTAGAGCATATTCGGCATGGACATGTCATGGACGTATCTCATCGATCCTGTTACTACGCCCACGGCGTCCGGGTTCCAGGAGTTTCGCACTCCAACATACTTCTGGCCTGCAGGCTTGTTCTCCCAAGTGTATTCTTTCTTTGTCTCTACCATCTTATACACCTCTCTACCTTGCAGCTTTCTGTATTGCCCTTATTGGTCCGATGTATCCTGTGCATCTGCACAGATTGCCTGAGATGCCTTCTCTGATCTCGTCCTCTGTCGGGCTGGGGTTCTTGTCCAGTAAGGCCTTAGCTGACATTATCATTCCCGGTATGCAGTAGCCGCATGAGTAGCCGTGATTATCTATGAATGACTGCTGAATCGGGTGGAGCTTTCCGTCCTTCGCGAGGCCCTCGATCGTCAGGATATCGTTTCCTTCACACTCTATCGCGAGGGTCATGCATGCAAGTGCACTTCTCCCGTTGATTATGACGGTGCATGCCCCACATTCTCCATAGTCGCAGCTGATCTTTGTTCCGGTCAGTCCGAGCTTGTCTCGTAGAACGTACAGCAATGTCCAGTTGGATTGCACAAAGATGGTGGTTGGGACCCCGTTGATCTTCATCGTCACGTTCTTTCCGTAGGCTGCTTCCTCAATGATCGGTGGTGCCACTGGCGCCTTGGGCATCACCAGCTGAGTTGCGCCGTAGGTTGCTGCTGCACCGACGACGACACCAGCCACGGCTCCTTTGACAAAGCCTCTTCTCGATACCCCAGGCTGAGCCTTCTTTTCTTCACTCATTTTCTCTTTCTCCTGTTTCTTTG
>JAGTQV010000049.1:0-8627 GCA_018397035.1 Candidatus Bathyarchaeota archaeon
TCGAATACTACAACTACAAGCGACCACACATAAGTCTAAACTATAAAACACCAGCAGAAGTATACTTCAACAATGTGCCAAATGTCCTGTGATAATATACCTGCCTAATCAGAGGCGATTAGTTGAATGCTCGACTATTTGATTTTCCTGATCTTTTTGCGCGACATCAAGCTGTCGCAGCTGTCAAGCAAGGAATTCCAAATATCTTCTAGTTCCACTCTGGCAGGACACTGAATAGCGACTGTACAGCCTATCGAAGTGAGGAAGTTCTGAGGTCTATTGATTAGGTTCAATCAACCGGATGTCATTCGGATTCTAACTTGTCAGCCATTCTGTCAGGACTTGCTGAGCTTGACAGGTCTCGTCCTTTGTATCTCCAGCTAGAATGGTTCCATGGCCTGAGAAAATACTTTGCCAGCCGGATTACCGAAGAGCATTTTGCAACAAACCGCCGGAAAATCTGCGAAGGAGGCGACCAATCCTAAATGACAGGTTCCAGAAACTCATGTCTGGAATGGCCCAAAGACCCACATCAAAGTTAAAGCTAACCCTGGAGCCGCATGGTTCAACACGCTGGACTGAAGGAACCTGACACACAAACTCCTGCCTGAAGGAGCGTAAGTCCTGCACCAGCCCTGAAGCATACCATTTTCTTGTTCAAGCTTGATATTGTCGGTTGAGGTTGTTGAGCTTTGGAGTTTCGATATGTTGCATTCGACTCCTTTGGGGTGAAAAGCATGTGTGTAGGATTGAGGACCAATGATGCTTCTATTCTGATCGATCCTGGTGTAGCGGTTGAAACAGATTCCTTCCCCCTATCCAGAGTCTCAAGACTTCGCCTATACACTAGATTCAAAAACAAGATTGTGGAGGAGGCTGAAGATTCAAACATCGTGGTTGTGACACACTACCACTATGACCATCATATCTGTGAGAGAAGCAAAAGACTGTACGGTGGAAAGACGATTCTGTTGAAAGATCCAGAACGATTCATAAACAAGTCTCAGAGACAGAGGGCCTCTCTGTTTCTTAAGACTATCCAAGGCCTCCCCAAGGGAATGAAGGTTTGTGACCTCGAGAGATTCAGGCTTGGAAAGACCGAGATATCTTTCTCTAAGCCTTTCTGGCATGGAATGAGAGGGACGGACCTCGGCTACGTCATTATGGTGACAGTGAAGGCTGAGGGAGAGAAGCTTCTCTACTCCTCAGATGTGAACGGCCTATACTCGAAGGAGGCGACTGACTACATTATCGCTGAGGATCCTGTAATCATAGTCTTGGATGGTCCACCGACCTATCTTCTGGGCTACATAATGGCCTACTACAATCTCGCCAGATCGATCATCAACATTTTAAGGTTGCTTGAGGAGACGAACGCTGAATGCATCATCCTAGACCATCACTTGGCCAGAGACTACAGGTATCGAGAGCTTCTGTGTGAAGCATACGATAGAGCAGATGTGCTTGGGAAGATTCTATGCACTGCGGCTGAGTTGCAGGGCAGGGAGCCTACAGTTCTTGGTGGGTACAAAAGAAATGGACCAACTAGATGGAGGAAGTGGAGAAACTTTCGGAGGGAAGATATGGAGAACGTGCTCAGGAACGCTGTGGAGAGGCGGTTGATAGGCAAGGAATGGCTGAAGATGCTGAGACGGTATTGACCCTCTCTCTCACACACACAGATTAGTTATGGAGTCTCCAACTGATCTTTGAATTGAAAGCAGCACAGCAGGTGCAAGAGGGAATTTCTGAAGATTACTGTAAAGCAGATGCAATGAGTTTGACAGCAGGATGCCGTGAAAGGCTGAGTTAGATCTCCTCTGCCTCATCGACGGAAAACCATCTGGTGTCCGGTACGGCAGATTTTTCTGGCAGTTGTTTACGCGTACTCCAGACACAGGAAACCCTCCCACCTCCAAATTCAGCACGTTGCCAACCGAAGCATGGGGAGCGCACTTCCAAGAACTGACGGCTCCGCCTTCACCAACAACAGCTTCAACACCCGCCAGACTCACCTGACTATCTGTCAGATGCAGAACTGCCCTCTACTAGGAAGCAGCCTTGATCCAGATGAAGTTCAGGGATAATAACACATTGAACGACTAGGCGTAAAGAACAGTAAGATCTGCAGGAACCGGCAGATTGATAATTGGGGAAGTCGGCTACTGAGCCGAAGGATATTTGCCGGCTTTGTCTCGAAGAACCTTCTCATATGCCTGTGTTGCAGCAGCGGCAGTTGGCATATTCTATTTGACAAAGGAGAAATGGTATCCGCGAAGCCTGAACTTGACAAGTGAAACCTCGGATTCAAACCTTCTCACAGGAGACCGGGAAGCAGCCGCAAATGCATCTGAGACAAAGACTCTGCCTCCAGGCCAACATGAGATAAGATCGATCCTGAGATGGAACATCGATCATCCAGGAATCACTCCACAGAATCCGAAGCTTGATCAAGGGAGCTGGAGGCTCACCGTCGAGGGTGAGATCAGAGACCCGCAGATCTTTATGTGGAGAGACTTTCTCAGTCTCGAGTCCCTTGAATCTGTCAGTGACTTCCACTGCGTCGAGGGTTGGACTGTCAGGAACTGCAGGTGGTATGGTGTTCCATTCAGAGTCCTTGTGGATCACGTGAAGCCTACCAGCGACGGTAGATACGTCTATTTCACCTGTGCCGACGGATACTCGACATCCTTGGAGCTTACGGACCTCCTGAAGGAGAATGTCCTCCTCGCCTACAGGCTTGATGATCAGCCCCTAGAAGAATCTCTCGGCGGCCCCATGAGGTTGGTCGTCCCAGACAATTACGCCTACAAGAGCGCGATGTGGATCCAGAAGATCGTATTCACCAAGAACAGGAGGCAAGGGTTCTGGGAGAGCCAAGGATATAGTGAGACAGCCGATGTCTGGAGGGGTGACCGATTCGCCAGGTGAGCAAATGGAAAGACATAAGGCCCACTTCCATCATTAGAGCCTCCAGTCTGAGCGCTTGGACGGTTACCAGAACAGGTTGTCTGCATGACAGTTCCAAGGCGCTCATGGATGATTGATGAGATGTCTCTGAACGAGAGGATTATCGAATCCAGCGGGAAGCTGCCTGCCAAGTTCAAGGCGCAGAAGGACGGTACGCTAACGATCGAGTTCAAGATCGCGGAGAGGAAGGTCTTCCTAACAAAGAAGACATTGACTTACAGGGCGAAGCTGAGAGTGGATGATGAGAATAGAACAGTGCGGTTTTTTGAGACTTTGAAAGAGATCGGCCTCGGCATCTCGTCCGGAGATACTGAGGATATGACTCCAGGATTCGGGTTCAAGAAAGAAACATATAAGATCACGGGGAAAGCAAGAGAGGCTAATATTCAAGAACTCTCCCAACTATTCGGCAAAGAGTACAAGTACTCCTTCGACTACTCGAGTGTGAGGAGAGTCGTGGAAGAAGAGGCTGAAAGGGCTGGATATTCCCTTTCCACATGTCTGCTCGAGAATTCTGTATAGGAATACGGTCTTCTGAGAGGCACGAAAAGGATCCTGAACGCAAAGATCAATTCAACGACCTCCTCTGTCATTGCAATGTCTTAAATACCAAACACCGTTATCTCCCTCCGCAGAAGTTACGAAAAGGGGATCCTGCATGAGCCTTGTCAATAGGATGATTAGAGCCGCGAGACTGGACTCCTCACTCTACGAGGAAGTCGAGAAGGACACCACTGCCTCAAACCAGGCGGTGATGGTAGTCATCATAGCAAGTATCGCCTCAGGGGTCGGTTCGGCGATCGCAGGCCACTTGGCAGGGGGTCTAGGCCCCCTCATCGGAGGGCTGGTCTTAGGAGTCATAACAGCTCTCATCGGTTGGCTCGTCTGGTCATACATCACGTATATTATAGGTACAAGGATCTTCAAGGGGCCTGAGACCAGAGCGACGTACGGTGAACTCTTCCGCTGTATAGGATTCTCCTACTCGCCAAACGTCATATCCATCCTGAGCTTCATACCGGCTCTCGGCCCTATCATAGCCTTCATAGCTCTGATATGGGCGCTCGCGGCCATGGTCATCGCTGTCCGGCAGGCACTCGACTTCACCACAGGCAGGGCTATAGCGACCTGCATAGTCGGCTTCATCGTGATGCTGGTGATAGCGGCGGTGGTTGGCGCTGTGACTGCAGGCCTGATAGTCTTGACCAGACTGAGGTAGCGGCAGACCTCTCTTCCTTGAACCTGGAAACACTGAATCGCCTGCATGAGCTCTTGAAAAGACGGCGGCGCACCTTACCACCATCGTCTCATCATCTACTTTGCAGCCGAGTAGGTGAACCAGACCCCAAAGACGATCAGAATCGCCGAGCATACTCCATAGACGATTCGGTGGGCCATAGGACTCCAGAGTCTACGGGATCTGTAGACAGTCTGAGAGATGAAGAGGTACCAGAAGAGATCGCAGGACCAATGGACTAGGGCAAAGAGAAGAAAACCGGTCAACCCGAATAGTGCTGAGTTCAAAACCAGAGCTGAGCCTATCGTCGCCCACCACAGATAGAAGTATGGATTCGCCCCTGTCGTAGCGACCCCCGAGAACACGGAACTCAACTTCAGTCCTCCCCGCTCTTCTTCGACATAGTTGCTGGTCCTGAACATCTGGATCCCCATTGAGCCGAGCATCAAACCTCCAGCTAATCCTATCGCTCTTCTCACGATCTCATAGCTGAAGAACTGAGCGAATCCAAGGTATATCAGAATCATAAGTGGAATCTCTACAGCTCCGTGGCCCAGTGCGATCAATGCTCCGGCGAGCCCACTCTCTCTGCCTTTCGCAACAGCCACAGTAGTGACTGGACCAGGCATCATCACACCTGACATCGATATCAGAACTACAGATGTGAGGAAGAAGGCTATGTCAAGCATGAGGGGCATGAAGCAGCAGCCTCAATCCTGAACGGGCATTCCGAATGGAGAGACTCAGATTCTCCCGCATCCCAAACCCCTGATCGATCAATCCTGCTATCTTGGTCTTCTCGATCTTGCTGCTCTGTTAGCTATCAGGACTGCCACAACCCCGGCGGCTACTCCTGAATCAATGTTGACCACGGCCAGTCCGAGGGAACAGGCCTGGAGCATAGCCATCAGCGCCCCGACGCCCCTATCACCAAACCCGTACCCGACTGAGGTCGGGACACCTATGACAGGGACATCGACTAGTCCGGAGACTACTGAGGGGAGGGCGCCCTCCATCCCCGCCACAACAACGATGACGTCCACGTCTCTCTCGATCATGTCTTTCAGCGAGGGGAAGAGTCTGTGAATTCCAGCGACCCCCACATCATAGGATGTTGAGACCTCGCATCCCATCTCCTCGGCGATGACTCTCGCCTCCTCTGCGACCGGGATGTCCGCTGTCCCGGCTGCGAGTATTCCGATTCTGCCGCCTGTCTTCTCAACCTTGAAGTCTCGCTTCTTGATGATGACCACCCCGGTCTTTTCATCAGCCCAGAAGCATGAATCGGCAGGGGCAATCTTCCTGAGAGCCTCTATCTGAGCTTTCTCAGCACGACTCACTATCACTCTCCCTTTCTCCATCATTCTCAACGCTATCTCCGACAGGTCTTCGTCACTCTTGTGTTCAGCAAGTACAATCTCAGGGATCCCCTTCCTGACCTCGCGGTTAACGTCGAGCTTTGCAAGGAGGCTGACGGTGCCGATGGCGTCTGTTCTAAGGAGCTTCTCAGCATCATCGACCGAGATCAACCCTTTCGCAAGTTTCTCCAGGATACCCCTCATGGACGGTGCACCGACCGGAAGTCTGAACATCTCCTCTACTATGTAATGCCTCTTTCAAACTTGATTAGGCATCACCGAATCGGAGGCAGTGCAACGTACAACCTCTCCTACCCTTGACAGTTTCAGGTATTATCTTCTCTTCAAGGGCTTCATCCATGCTTCCGCTCCTGTAGCCGAGGAGATCCATGGTCACGTATACGAGTCCGAGACTCTTCAGATTCCCTGCGATTCTGTCCATCAACCCCTCACTGAAGAGGAGCCTCCTCTCATCCCTGCCTACCTCTATGCGTGCGAGTCTTCCGTGGAGGCGCACTCTAAGCTCTCTTGCCCCAGTCAGCTCTTTCACGAGCCTCTCTGCCTCAGCCACGAGACGAAGCTTATCCTTGGTTATCTGTTCACCGTATGGGAGGCGGGAGGCAAGACATGCCATGGAGGGCCTGTCTGCGTTAGGTAGACCGAGCATCCTGGCGAGCTTTCTCACATCCTCTTTCCCCAAGCCGGCATCGGCTAAGGGGCTGTATACGCCGGCCTCAGCAAGAGCCAAGGCCCCTGGCCTGTGAACCTTCATATCGTCAGCATTAGTGCCATCCACTATAACCCCTATTCCGCGGTCTTCAGCAATCTCCTTCATCTTCAGGATAAGCTCCTTCTTGCAGTGGTAGCATCTTTCAGGTGGGTTACTGACGAACGTGGGGTTGGAGGTCTCATCCACATTTATGATTATGTGCTCCAGTCCTATCTCTCTTGCCAACCTTCTCGCCTCCTCCAGCTCACCAAGTGGGAGGGTGGCGGAGTCGGCTGTGGCTGCGAGAGCCTTGTTGCCTAGAGCCTTCTTGGATAGTAGAGCGACGAGGGAGCTGTCAACGCCTCCAGACATGGCGACGAGGACGCTGCCCTTGCTCCTGATCCCTTCCAAGATCTCGTTCACCTTTTCAGCCAAGTACTGTTTCTGAGCTGCTGTCAAGCTTCTCTCACCCTGACTGTCTGCTGTCTTGCGTCTTCAGGAAGCATCTGACGAGGGTAGTCGACGCAATAATCTTCATCCGTTCTGAGCTTCTCTCTTGAATCAGAATATGCTTAGCTTCGATAGCGAGAAAAAGGGTAGGATTTTGGTTGTAGTAGGCGCTACTGCTTCTTCTTCAGAAGCAGATTCTCGAATGCCTCCTCATGCTGGATCTCTTCTGAGAGGATATGTTCCACCAGGTGAAAGGTTCTGAGATCCTTCTCATAGCAGGCGGAGACCTTATGTAGTAGACGATTATACGCCTCGATCGCGCATCCCTCAGCCTCTGCCAGGGCGTTGACGACGCCGTCGATGTCCCTCTCATCCTTCGGAAAGACGATCTTCTTGCAGTTCGCTATCTTCTGTAGATCCTCGAGGTCCCTCTCAGGCTCTCCACCTAACTC
Source organism: Candidatus Bathyarchaeota archaeon (assembly GCA_018397035.1). Classification (GTDB taxonomy): domain Archaea; phylum Thermoproteota; class Bathyarchaeia; order 40CM-2-53-6; family RBG-13-38-9; genus JAGTQV01. Next base: position 7,177 of record JAGTQV010000049.1, read on the forward strand.
AAAGATCCTGTCTGAAAGCTCTGACATATGCTCAGCCTCCTCCTTAGAGATCCTCTCTATCTCCTCAGCCACCTCGAGGTAGACCGGCCCCTCAATGAAGTCGGACGCCCAAGTATAGTAGAAGACCGCGATCCATTCATCAGCATAGAGGCTGTTCAGGTCCTTGAGCAGATCCTCGATGCTAATATTCACTATCTCCCTTGCTTTCTTTCCCATAAGAAACACCTTACTCTACCTTCTTTCTGTTTGATAAAAGAATTTCGAGGAGTCGAGTCGGTAGTCAAGCTTAGGTCTGCCATATGGGCTTTGGACTTGGCCTAGGCCTCTGCAATGCTGTCGAACATTCCGCCCAGCGAGTCCATCTCAGAATCTCCCCAGACAGAATATGGAGGAAAGGGGAAGCTCCAGACTGGACCCGGTGGAGGAACTCCGCTCTTGGAATAGTCCAAGGCGGATCCTGAACCGCTCTGTCGCATGAGTGGAAGAGCCCGAATATGGTCAATCGATTCTCTTCCCGTATGCTTCTTTAACGTAGTTTATTAGTCCGCCGTGTAACAGTACCTCCCTCTCTCTCCTCGAGAAGACATTAAGACATTCGAACTGCTCACCATCCAACTCCCCCCTTACAGTCTTGGATCCGTCGGCTATCTGCTTCCTGACCTCAGGTATTCTGATATGCCTCCCTAGATCCATGTTGTCGTAGTCTTCAGGGTTGGCGAAGACTAGGGGTATGACTCCGAAGTTTATCAGGTTTGATCTATGTATCCTAGCGAAGCTCCTAGCGATCTTGGCTTTGATGCCGAGGTATCTGCAGACGAGGGCGGCATGCTCCCGGCTTGAGCCTTGACCGTAGTTCTCGCCGCCGACTATGAATCCGCCTCCAGTCTCCTTCGCCCTCCTTACGAAGGTTGAGTCTACCCCTTCGAAGGTGAACTCGCTTATGGCAGGGATGTTGCTCCTTAGAGGGAGGATCCTGCTTCCTGCAGGGAGTATCTGGTCTGTGCTGATGTTGTCCCCGAGCCTGAGCAGGATCTCCCCTCGCAGCTCATCCTCCAGTGGACTGAAGGCTGGAAACGGCTTGATGTTAGGCCCCCTGAACAACTTGACTTCTATCGCCTGTCTCGGAGGTGGGATGATTGAGCCTTCACTGACTATGTAGCTTCTCGGCTCGGATATCCTCGGATAGTCTCCTAGACTTCTAGGATCTGTTATGACCCCCTTCACTGCGGCTGCGACAGCTGTCTCTGGACTGCAGAGGTAAACCTGATCATCCACTGTCCCGCTTCTTCCAGGGAAGTTTCTTGGGAAGGTTCTCAGTGAGGCTGTCCCTGTGGCAGGGGCCTGTCCTATACCTATGCAGCCGAGGCAGGCTGACTGATGGATCCTTGCTCCGGCATGCAGGAGTTTCGCTAGGCCGCCGGCTGCGTCGAGGTTCTCCAGGATCTTTGAGT
>JAGTQV010000049.1:8654-11986 GCA_018397035.1 Candidatus Bathyarchaeota archaeon
CCTCATGGACCGTCCTGTTCGCGAGGCACTCTGCGACGACCATGAGATCCCTGAATGAGGAGTTTGTGCAGGATCCTATGATCACTTGGGCTACCTTCACACCCTCCACATCCTTGACCTTCTTTACATTATCGGGTGAGGAGGGGCAGGCTATCAGGGGTTCAAGCTCACTTAGATCTAACTCGGCTTCCTCATCGTAGTCAGCATCGGGATCAGCCTCTATCCTCTGCCAAGCCTCGCCTCTACCCTGAGCATCCAGGAACCTCATGGTCGCCCTGTCTGATGGGAAGACCGTTGAGGTTGCGCCGAGCTCAGCACCCATATTAGCTATTGTAGCCCTCTCAGGAACCTCCAGCACCTCGACCCCGGGACCATAGTATTCCAAGATCTTTCCAAGCCCTCCTTTGACAGTGTATCTTCTGAGCATCTCCAGGATTACGTCTCGGGCTGAGACCCATGGTCTAAGTCGACCTTTCAGTCGCACCCCTAGTATCTTCGGTGTCTCCATACGGAAGGGTTCTCCAGCCATAGCCATGGCTACATCGAGTCCACCGGCTCCCAATGCCAGCATCCCACATCCTCCAGCGGTTGGGGTGTGACTGTCAGCGCCGAGGAGGGTCTTCCCCGGGGCTGCAAACCTCTCCAGATGGATGTGGTGTGATATGCCGTTGCCAGGTTTGGAGAAGTAGACGCCGAACTTCTTAGCGGCTGTCTGGAGGAATAGGTGGTCGTCCATGTTCTTGAAGTCTGTCTGTAGTAGGTTGTGGTCGACGTAGCTTACTGAGAGTTCGGTCTTCACTCTCGGTATCCCGAGGGCCTCGAACTCCAAGTATGTGAGGGTGCCTGTAGCGTCTTGGGTTAGTGTCTGGTCTATCTTCAGACCTATCTCTTCCCCAGGTTCCAGTCGGCCTTCAACGAGGTGTTCCTCCATGATCTTCTGAGCTACACTCTTACCCATGGCTTCCAAACCTGCAAATTCGATCAGGAAGACCGTGCTGCTCCTGCAGCAGCCAACCTCCACATATACGCAGGGTCAAAGCCCAGATAGAGTTCCTTTCTAGTCTTCATTGAATCATTCGTGAAGCAGTCGTCTATCTCTCCAGGGTCTGTCTTCGATTTGGGAGTGGCATCTGCCTATTCACGCCCCGCAAGCACATCATCGATCACTGGAATCGGCGGGTCTGGGCCGATCGAGGTGATCCTTCCGGTGGGACATAGAAGGTGGCAGTCATTACAGAGGGTGCATATCGCTGACTTCTCTGGGAAGAGGACGATCTTTCTCTCCGCGCCTCTCCCGACGAACCCTATGGCTGAATCCCATGTCATGTTCACGCAGTAGCGCACACAGAGTCCGCATAGGATGCATTTGGTCGGTTCGGTCTGGGTTTTTGAGCGGAATCTTGATAGATCTGCGTTGTACTCGCTTGCCAGCTCCCGCATTTTGCCAGTGACCTCTGCACCTGCACTGGCCGCAGCCAGCTCCAGCACAGTCTTCCTTACCTTGTCGATCCTGGGAGATCTCGTCCTCACTTTGAGTCCGGGCTCTGCTGGGTAGCAGCATGCTGCGACTATACTGGTTCTTCCATTCTTCTCAATCTCTACGCTGCATATTCTGCAGGCACCGTAGGGCTCTAGTTCCTCATTGTGGCATAGAGTTGGGACTTCAATAGCTGACTTCTTGGCAGTCTCCAGGATAGTCACCCCTTCCTCTGCTCCAACCTCTCTGTCATCGATCGTGAATGTGAATGTCTTTTTCGTTCTAGACCCCTCTCCTGCGTTGCTTTCACCCTTTCGACGGAGTCGAGGTGGCTGATCCAGCGATCTCTCTCGTAGAATTCTCTGCTTTTATTGGACAACGTTTCTCAACCAGATGACGCTGCCACTCGTCCCTGAAGTACTTCATGGATGTGAGAACTGGGCTGGTCGCGTATCTGCCTAGGGCGCAGAGTGAAGCTTCCTTCATGGCCTCAGCTACGTCCATGATGATGTTTGTGTCCGCGTCTCTTCCTCTCCCCCTGCAGATATCGTCTAGGGTCCCGGATAGAACTCTCAATCCTTCACGGCAGGGGATACATTTTCCACAAGATTCCTCAAGAAGGAAGTCAACAAAATACTTGGCTGCATCCACCATGCATGTATCTTCATCTATGACTGTAATAGAACCCATCATGGAACCGATCTTGGTCAGCTCATCAAAGTCCACTGGAAGGTCAAGATGCTCCTCTGAGATGAAGCCGCCTGAAGGCCCCCCGACCTGCATGGCTTTGAAGCTCTTACCATTTTTTATGCCTCCGCCTACCTTGTATACGAGGTCTCGGAGAGTCGTCCCCATAGGTACTTCTACAAGACCTGTATTGTTGATTCTTCCTGAAAGAGAGAAGATCGCGGTTCCGCTGCTTCCTTTTGTTCCTAGGATCCTGAATGACTCTGCACCATTAGAGATTATGATTGGGACGGCGGCCAGTGTCTTAACGTTGTTGAGGCAGGTAGGTTTGCCCCAGACCCCTTTAACTGCTGTATGAATATACTTCGGTCTAGGTTCACCGAGTTTGCCTTCGATAGCTGTCATGAGGGCGCTGGATTCTCCTGAGACATAGGCTCCAGCACTCCTGTGGATCTTGACACTGAAGTTGAAGCTTGAGCCGATTATGTTCTCGCCGAGAAAACCATACCTTTGCGCCTGGTCTAAGGCCGCTGTAATACTCTCCACAGCTCTGGAGTATTCCTCTCTAACGTAAACATAGCCTGCGTCGGCCCCTATCGCGTAGGCGCCGATTATGAGTCCTTCAAGAACGCTATGAGGGTTATCTTCAATTAACGCCCTATCGACGAAAGCTCCGGGATCTCCCTCCGCACAGTTGGCGATTATGTATTTCGGCTCTCCTTGGGCCTCTCGCGTAGTTACCCATTTCAACCATGTTGGAAAACCTCCCCCGCCCAATCCTCTAAGATTCGCGTTCTTGATCTCTTCGATCACTGTTTCAGGCTTCATGTCTAAGAGCGCCTTCGGGAGGGCCTGGTATCCCCCCTGCCCGATATAGTCTTCAATATTCCTAGGGTCTATTCTTGCATTGTTCTTGAGGAGCAGCCTGAGTTGGCGTTTGTAAGAGGGTATATCCTCAAGTCTCCGCGTCCTCCTGCCAGTGGCTGGATCCCTGTAGAGCAGCCGTGCCACAACTTTTTTCCTGCGCAAGGTCCTCGAAACAATCTCCGGGACATCCTCCGGCTTGACTTTGCAGTAGAGTATCTCGTCAGGGTATACTGTAACCGTTGGTCCCTGCTCACAGAAGCCTGTACATCCCGTCTCCTTTATCTCCACTTTCTCCGCCAGT
>JAGTQV010000052.1 GCA_018397035.1 Candidatus Bathyarchaeota archaeon
CGTGTAGTCACAGGCTGGTCTATAGGATACGGAAGCAGGATCCGTTTTCTTCACGGTTGACTGTCGTCTTCTTATAACTGGCTGAAATGTGAAAGAGGTGAGACCGTTAATGGCTTCTATGGTTAAGCCTGTTGAGGAAGGGAAGGAATACGAAGTTGATATCAAGGAGCTCAGCAGGCGTGGAGACGGACTTACGCGAATAGAAGGTTTCGTGGTCTTCGTTCCGAATACGAAACCAGGTGACCATGTAACCGTACGGGTCACACAGGTTCGCGACCGATTTGCTGTTGCAGAGAAGGTCTAGACTCCATCGGAAGAGTCGAACAAACCATTATTCACCAACTTTTTCTTTGGAAGTCTTGAATGAGGCTTAAGAGGCGGCGGGGTTCAAGTTGCAGAAGCTTCTTGTCAAGAGGTACTCTCCAAAACTATCGTCCCCCGTATACGTGGTGGGACTATCTGGACCGAATGAACATGGAAGGGCCGCGGCCCGGCGGCTGATAGATCGAGCCAAAGCCAACCTCTTCATCGAATTCTATAATCATCAGTTTCCTGACCATGTTATCGTGACGGAAGACGGAACATGCAGGCTCCTAAGGTACGAGATCTATGAGAGTGCCTTGACGTCACCGAATCTACTGATCGCCTGCGGAGACTCTGAGGTAAACTTGGAGAACAATGGGGTTGGATATGAAGTGTTTGATCAACTCGTCATGCTCGGCATGGAGAACGGAGCATCAAGCCTGATACTTGTAGACGCTGCCCCTTTCGTCGAAGACGTCTCCGACCCCATCTGCGCAGTAGCTACCAGACTGGGCCTCACGAGGAATCTGGAACGTAGAGGGGTGAGGCTGATCAGAGACACCCATATACCAGGGGCGGCCGGAACCATCCTAGGAATATGCAGGCGACACCGCTTAGATGCCGTCGGCATCTTCTCAACCAGGTCAGATGATGTAGAGGCAGCAGCTGACAGCCTCGTAGAGTTCATCGAGACACATTTCAGCCTGAACTATCCATCTCAGAGATCGATGTAGAGTGGAGCAGAATTGCGCAAAGTCAGTATCGGCATTGACGACACTGACTCAAAGCAGGGCATGTGCACAACCTATGTCGGGGCAGTACTTCTTGACCGGCTGAAGAGTCTAGGTTTCCGATTAGTGTCATGGCCTAGACTCGTCCGGTTAAATCCAAACTGGCACCTCAAGACCAGAGGAAACTGCGCAGTCTGTATCGATGTTAAGTGCAGGGGGTCAAGTCTTCCAGTTCTGAGGGAGACCGCTCTGAGAACTGTTGAGGAGCTTGCCGAGCTGGGGTGCGAGACAACTAATCCTGGCGTAGTCCTCTTCTCCAGCAGCACCGTCCCTGCAGAGCTGAAGAGATTCTCGAAGACTGTTATTCAAGACGTCGTAGAGATAGAGGATGCGGAGAGGCTGGCTCAGAGGATAGGGGCTGAGTACTACAAGTTCAAGCTTGGAAGGGGCATAGTAGGCGCCCTCGCCGCTATAGGCGAGACCTTCCAGCGAGACTCCACCTACGAGATTCTAGCATACAGAAAAGCGGAGTATCGAGGAAGGAGGAGGGTTGTCGATGCTGAGAGTGTTGTGATGATGGATAAAGCGACCTTTCCCAGAACTTTTGACAATATCGATCCCACGACAGGAGAGATCAGGATCACCCCCCATACACCATGCCCGGTCCTCTTCGGGATCCGCTCTCAAGACCCTGAAGCGGCGCTTGAGGCTTTCAGGATGGTGAAGGTGGACGAACCGATCGAGAGATGGATGATCTACCGCACAAACCAAGGGACCGATGCACATCTGAGATACAGCAGTATCAACACGACTAGACCTTTCACCTCCGCCATCTTGACTGGTAACGTGTCGCGGAGGCCACGAATCCTGCCAGGGGGGCATGTAGTATTCACATTAAGCGACGGAGACGGCGAGATAGACTGCGCCGCGTATGAACCTACCCGGAGATTCAGAGATGCCGTTAAGGGTTTGGAGGTAGGGGACCTAGTCAGAGTCTACGGTGGAGTCAAGAAGAAGGAGGGTCTGCCGCTCACATTGAATCTTGAGAAGATAGAGGTTCTAGAGTTGAAGAAAAACCTCCTGAAGATGAATCCTGTCTGCGTGGTCTGTGGGAAACGTGCAAAATCTGAAGGAAAGGGCAAGGGTTACCAGTGTGAGACCTGCGGACGACGCTTCCCTTCTGGAAGCGAGAGCTACGTGGAGAGACAGCGGGATCTGATTCCCGGTTTCTATGAGGTCCCGCCTAGGGCCCGTAGACACCTGGCTAAGCCTTTGGTCCGCATCCGCGGGATCTGACTCTTATCTCCCCGCAACCACTATCATCGTCAGTGTAGAGCGGATCTCCTTCAGACGTCTGATCTTTTGAGTCACTATCTCCTTGAGCTTCTCCATAGTCTCAGCCTCAACCTTCGCAACCACATCGTAGATCCCGTATACCACGTAGACCTCTGTTATGTTCGGTGTCTTCTTGAGCTTTCTGGAAACCTCTTCCTCAAATCCAATCTCCGTGTTTATCAGGACATATGCCACAGGCATTCTGGAGCCTCAGCTCTGAATCTCGTCGCGTAGACTTAAGACTTCTCCAAAATCTGGCAGAGGGCTGCACACCTCAGTGCAGCTTCAGTATTCACGGATCCTAAGCAACGTCTGCAATAGACCTCTGCGGCGCGGGCATGCATCACCTCCAGCCGGAGGCCTTAAGCTGTGCCCCTGCCCTAGATCATGAAATCGAGTCAGGAGTGTGCAGGAGACGGAGCCCCCCAAAGGCTACATAACCTCCTCTGATGTCAGGCGGCTCGACCTCAACTCTGAGTATCTAGGAGTCTCAACTCTACAGTTGATGGAGAACGCCGGCCGAGCCGTTGCAGCCGAAGTTGCCTCACGTTTCAAGCAAGGATCGCGAATACTCGTCTTGGCAGGGACAGGCAGGAATGGGGGGGACGGCATGGTTGCAGCAAGACACCTCGCGTCGATGGGGTATGATGTCAGCTTACACCTCGTCGGCTCGGAGTCGAATATACGTGACAGGCTCGTCTCCATCAATTGGGGAATACTGAAAGGAATGTCTTCAAGCGTCAAGCTCCAGGTCTTCCCTGACTCAGCAGACTTCCAGCCGCTTGAGGCAGATGTGCTCGTAGACTCGATCCTAGGTGTAGGCCTCAAAGGTTCACTGAGGCAGCCGATTCTCGGGGCGGTCAGGGCATTGAACCGCTCCAGCGGCTTCATAGTCTCCGTGGATGTTCCTACTGGAGTCGACTCTGACAGTGGAGAGGTTCGGGGTGAAGCAGTCAGGGCCCAGCTTACAGTGACGTTTCACGCTTTGAAAGCAGGCTTTGCGAAAGCCAAAGAATACGTCGGGGAGGTCAGGGTTGCATCGATAGGGATTCCTCCAGAGGCGGAGCTGTACGCCGGCCCGGGTGATGTAGACCTGATAGCTGGAAGAAGGCCCTCACAATCAAGGAAGGGGGATTTCGGACGTGTCTTGGTGATCGGTGGAGACGAGACGTACAGTGGTGCCCCAGCACTCGTGGCCCTAGCTGCACTACGCACAGGAACAGACCTGGCCTACGTCGCGGCTCCAGCACGTACTGCTCAAGCGATCTCATCGATCTCCCCAAACCTGATAACTGTCAAGTTGAGTGGAGAACATTTCAACCCTGATAATCTAGCCCAGCTCAAACCCTTGCTTGAGAGGGTTACAGCGGTTGCAGTCGGTCCAGGGATGGGTCTGAGCAGGGAATCATGTGAAGGGGTTGAACAGCTCATCAGGATGCTTGAGCATTCAAGAAAGCCTGCGTTGTTCGATGCTGATGCGTTGAAGGCGCTGGGAGCCTTCAAGAGGAGTCTGCCGTTCCCCGCTGTGCTGACGCCGCATGCAGGCGAGTTCGAAGCATTGACGGGAGTGAAAGTCTCAGCCGAACTTGAGGAGAGGGTAGGACAGGTGAAGAGGCTGGCGGCGGATGCTCAGGCAGTCATCCTGCTTAAAGGCAGAGTGGACATAGTCTCAGATGGGTCGCGGGTCAGACTTAACTGGACAGGCAACCCGGGAATGACGGTCGGCGGAACCGGCGACGTCCTCTCAGGCATCATCGCCTCACTGATCGCTCAGGGCTGCAGACCTTTCGAGGCTGCTGTCGCGGGGGCATTCATAAATGGGGCTGCGGGTGACTTTGCCTATCGCGAGAAAGGTTTCCATCTCTTAGCAACAGATCTCATAGATCAGATTCCACACGTAATGAACGACCCGATGAGTCACAGGGATGCAAAGTATCTTGGCGGCTGAACGGCGGCTGAAGATACTCGTCTATCTGATGGAGCAAGACGACCCGAGGAAATGCACCTCTGCCAAGCTTATCAGGTTCGGTCTGGCAGGACCGATAAGGTCGAGATCAATGATTCCCAGGAGAGCCGTGGTTCTCAATCCCCTGGCAGATACTGTTCTGTCACCTCCAGACAGGTGGCATATCGAACATGACGGCCTAGTGGCGATCGACTGCTCATGGAATAGGTCAGATGAGGTTCTGACCTCGAGGTTCCGGGGGATGAGGCGTCGTCTACCACTCCTCCTGCCGGCAAACCCTGTAAGCTACGGAAGGGTTGGACGGTTAAGCTCAGCAGAGGCGTTAGCAGCCAGCCTGATAATCACGGGGCTGAGTGAGTATGGAAGAAAGCTGCTGGCGGTCTTCAAGTGGGGGGCAACATTCCTCACGTTGAACAGTGAACCGCTCATAGACTACAGTCAAGCAAAGGATCAGCGTGAGATCCTAGAGGTTGAAAGGTCTTACTTCGTCAATTCAGGATTTAGGGTGGAGGGTTGAAGAACGATGTGTGGTAGATCATGCCGTCATGCACCGCAGCCCTGCTCCAGGATGGAGACTACATCACCGTCTCTAAGCTCGTTGTCTAGGCCGCCGTACGTTGTGTTCGCCTCCGTGGTACGGGCTGTTTCGGTATTGTTTATCACAAGGATCATCGGAGCTACATTCCCCTCTGTATCATAGAGTATTCCCCTGACTCTGTAGTCCTGAGCGAGCTGTCTTATCAGATCAGATATTCTATTGCCCTCCACTTTAATCTGGATCTCGCCTCTGCCGATGGCTGCGCGGAGTCGCGCGAAGAGCTTCACTGTCACTATCATAAGTTAATCTTGCATAGTCCGCGTTAAAGGCGTGGCGGCTTGATCCTCGGTTGGGGACTAGTACTCTATTCCCGCCCTCGGTCCGACACCTCTCCGGTAGGGGTGTTTCCTTTCAACAAACTCGGTCACGTAGTCAGCGGCCTCTATGAGTTCATGTGGTGAGTCCCTTCCTGTGATAACCAACTCGACTCCTCTAGGCTTCTCTTCGATAAGCCTCTTCACTTCGCTGAGTTTGATCATGCCCAAGTTGATGGCATGTGTCAGTTCGTCGAGGATCACGATGTCGTAGCCGCCTTCCGCGACAGCCCGCTTTGCATGCTCGAAAGCCGCCCTCGCTTCTTTGATATCTTCCGTTGCAGGTTTACCCTTGACGAGGTGTCTGCGACCGTAGGCACTTATCTCTAAGCCTGGGATCATCTTGCCTGAGTATCTCTCTCCATAACTGTATCTTCCTTTAAGGAACATTATCATGCAGACTCTTTTGCGGTGTCCCGCAGCCCTGAGGGCCAAGCCCAGAGCTGCCGTAGTCTTGCCTTTACCGTCTCCTGTATACACGTGAACCAGGCCTTTCCGGTCTGCTGGTCTATTCATAGTCATTCAACTCAACGAAGAGCTGGGTCACACGTGTTCTAGTCGCATGCGAGGTCAAGTCTCTTGCCAGACAGGTTGGCTGCAGCTGAACCGAGGTAGTCTGTGAAGCTCCTGAAGGGATCCTCCTTCTTCAAGATGTTGATCGTCGCGAGAGCATTCTCAGCCGTGAACCTCTCGATACAGTGCTTTCCCACCTGCTGCATCTGGTAGGTTGAGACATAGTAGGCCCTGCCGGGATAGGGCTTAAACCTCTCCACATCAAGCCTGTCCTCGCTGACTATGCCGAGGATCAACTCGTCCTCAGATGCTATCCCGACTATTCTAGGGGTCTTCCTCTCATCTCCTTCACACCCAAGAACTCCAAGGATCTCTGAGATAGGCTCCTTAAGATCGATGTCGCGTGGAATCATAGACTCAACATAGTCTGTATGGTTTCCGTTTCCAACCAGCAGTACTCTCCTATCCTTAAGATCGACGACCTTGATGCAGTCATAGTACAGGTGTGATGGATAAAACCTGGGCTGTCCCTTCTTCGGTACGACCTTGGCGGTAACACCTTCAATATCTATCATTCTCTCAGGGTAGGTTCGGCTGGAGAGCAGATACGCTGCAACAGCCGCTCCTGTAGCGGAAACTCCGACAAGGCATAGTCTCCCAACGTACAACTGGCATGTCTCCACCTTGGATCCGCACAGGACTAGCCAAAAAGTCTTAATAAGTCTAGGAGACGGTCACGAATAGGACGGGCCGGTAGCTCAGCTTGGTTAGGTTGCTAAAGGCAGCACTAAGGAGCACACGGCTGATAGGCTCTGACCACTGCTGAGAAACCGTGGGGTCATGGGTTCAAATCCCACCCGGCCCACCAGAACGAAGAGGATATGACCTCACGACCCTCAGATCCTGTGGATCACACCATCTTGGGGCAAGTTGACGACAGGCCAAGAGTGCCGGATACTCTCGATCCCTGTCCGGGATGTGAGGATGTGGAAGTGGCGGGGAGGGATTATCCGGTCTTCTTGGCAATGACTAAGCTCACAGTTACGATTCCGAGGGAGACTAGTAAGACCACCAGCGGGGCAAGTAATGCAGGCTTGTTCGCGGGGAGTACCACACCCCCAACAACGAGGTTTATCATGTTTCCGAAGTGATTATTCAGGCTCTCCCTCGGGCCGTCTGCGCTTGCAACCAGAGTGATCGGCCCAATTAGTGTGGGGGTTGTCGCCGCTCTGCCTTCAGGCTCCTCTATTCTAACGTAGAACGTGTAGCTCTTTCCAGGGGTCATGCCGACTATGTTGAAGCAATAGCTTCCAAGCAGCAGGTTTTCACCTGTCTGCAAGGGGTTAGCTTCAGGGACAGGGTAACTTATCTCCGGATATGCCTCCTCCGCCTTCTTCGTCTTGTCCGGACCTAGAAGTGTCACTGTAACACCGTCAATTCCGAGCTCCGTCTCAAGGTCATATACACTGTCTCTATCAGTATCCCCAAACTTGATCCCGCATATGTGGAATGAGAATTCTGGATCAATTGGATCCTCGGGATCCTCAGGCGGCTTCTGGTGTACGAGTTTGTTTGCCTTTGAGAAGGCTCTGGCAGTCGGAGACCTTGTCCAGCTGTTCTGGTCGAAGACATGACCAGTGTTGATGCTTGGGTCGTAAGGGTCATAGCTGTTGTGTAATGGCAACCAATACTTCGTCGCAGAAGGTCCGGGTAGCTTGGAGTAGTAGAGGTTGGCTCTATAATTCAAAGGGATCGATGTTATATCTGTCGGGTAACTTCCAGACGCAAACTCGGCTTCAGTCGCTCTAAAGAAGAACCAGATGAGGCTATCCCCAACAACATTCCGGCATTCTTCAGTGACTACAAGTTGCAGCCACTCTCCAGGCCTCAGGATCTTCAGACCATCCTCGAATTGACTGGCGTCTGTGTATCCTTCAAGGGAAGGACTGGGTTGCCCTAGGCTCCAAGTATACTCGTAGACGGTGCTTACCGTTGAGTATGGAGAGTAGATTGCGGAAGTATCCAGGGCGGCTGTTTCGGTCCCACTTGCCCTTGAGGTTGTGAAGGTCGGGTCATATATAGCCCATGAGGCAACTGGAGAAATCAGAACTCTGCCTGGGGTTCAAGTTGACAGCCGCAATCTGAATATACTGGATCGTGGATGCAACATCGTTTAGATCGCTGGTGCCCGCACTATTCTGAAACCTGATCTCAACCTGGCCTGCCTCCCCTAAGACTAATACGTTGTCTGCACTCGTCTGTCCGCTTGGAAACCTGATTGAGCTGCTGGGGGCAGCATGAGCTGGCAGAAGCAGAGCGAACATAAGGAACATCGACAGCGATAAAAGAAGCATCCTTGACATAGAACTCGAACAATTACTCTATTTGCTTGGCCTATTTTGAACTAACCTTGAGGAATCCTCCTGTGGCAGACAAGTCCATATCAATCAGTCTTCATATCAATTACTGATAGAAGGTCCTTGAAATCTAGCGTGGGTAATGGGTTGAAGCTTACTTTCTACGGTGGAGTTAACGAGATCGGCGGAAACAAGATTCTTCTGGAGGACGCAGACACAAGGGTTCTTCTAGATTTCGGAATGAGTTTCTCGGAGAGGAGAAGGTTCTATCACGAGCCCTACCTCTCCCCGAGAGACGAGAAAGGTTTACTTGAATTTGGAATTCTCCCGGCATTCAAGGGAGTTTACAGATTTGATCTCTCAAGTCCAGCAGTAGATGCTGTTCTCCTATCTCATTCACACAGCGATCACGCCTCATGTGTCTGCTTCCTGAATAGGGAGATCCCGGTGTACTGTGGAGAGACTACAGCGAGCCTCCTCAGAAGCCTGAATGAGGTGAGAGCCAGGAGCTTCGAGACTGACATCGATGGGCTCCAGATAAGGGCCTTCAGGACAGGTGACAGGTTTAAGGTTGGGAGTCTGGAGATCGAGCCAATCCATGTCGACCATTCAGTCCCGGGAGCTTACGGATTCATAATACACGCCTCCGAGGGCACAGTCGTCTACACCGGGGACTTCAGAATTCACGGCGTCAAGGCTCAGATGACCCATGAATTCGTTGAAGAAGCGGAGCGGGCGGACCCTGCGGTTATGATCTGTGAGGGTACTAACATCAGTGGGGCTGACGTATCCAGTGAGGATGAGGTCAAGACGAAACTGGACAAGGTTGTCAAAGGAACCGATAGACTCGTCCTAGCAGACTTCTCTTACGCTGACATTGACAGGTTCAGAACCTTCTATGAGGTTGCGCAAAAGAACAAGAGATGCTTGGCGATATCTATGAGGCAGGCTTACATCTTCGACAGGCTGAGACATGAGGAAGACCTGGATCTCCCTGAGATAGATGGTGAAAGCCTAGTGGTCTTCCAGAGAAGCAGGAAGAAACTCCATAAGTGGGAGGATGAGCTCCGAAACCGATTCAACGTAAAGGAGTCAAAAGACATCAAGAACATGCAGGAGAGCGTGTTGATGGTATGCAGCCTCTTCGACCTCAGGGAACTGATCGAAATAAGACCTAAGTCAGGAAGCAGCTACATCCACTCCTCATCAGAACCGGTTAATGAGGAGGGCGAGATAGAGTTCACTAGACTGCTGAACTGGCTGGACCACTTTGGGTTGCCTATGTACCAGATCCACTGCTCAGGACATATAATGCCGAACGAGCTGAAGTCGATCATGGCAGAGGTCAACGCGAAGAAGATATACCCTATACACACTGAGCATCCTGAACTCTTCGCGAAGTTCATGGCCAACTGTGGGGAGATTGAACTTCCAAGAAAGCAGGATCGGTAATAGATAAGACGTTTCTTGGGTTAGGAACCATAATGCTTATTGTCGAAGCTGCACATATAAGTTTCAGGGCAATTCCATGATGCAAATTCGAAAAGTCATCACATGCACTCTTTTAGTATCGCTGATTCTGGCCGGCTCTCCGCAGTCCTTTGAGGGTGTTGTGGGTGCACAGAGTATGGATGAGCCTCAGCAGGTCAGAAGGATCATCCGGGAATATGTAAGAGCCATGAACCGCAAGTCCGTTGAGGCTTTAATCTCGCTGTACACCATCGACGGCGAGTATATAGATGAGTCTTTCGACGCATTCTTCTCTGGGCCAGATCAGTTGCGCAGACTATACGGTAGTATATTCGAAGAGAATCCAAGGCTGACATTCACCGCTTTCCCATGGAGTATCGAAGCCGTAGGCGAGCATGCCTCCGCGACTTGTTCATGGAGTCTTGTTGGGGACTATGGGGTATACAATGGAATCTACCTAGTAGGTATGCGTAAGGTGTCAGGTGACTGGAAGATCAGGGAGATAACCGCGCATATCACGGTCGTTCACTACTACAATCCACCATATCTCCTGCTCAAGTGACCAGCGAAGGATTCAGGCTCGAAGACTCCTCAATCTGGAAGATTATTGATCGACAATCTTAAACCATGGATTCTCTCGTGACTACAACTCTGTAGCGTCAACAGGCGATTCCGGTTTGGATATTCTAGATGTTACAAGACGTGCAAGAGCTGCAGCCCTGAGGATAAGCAACGCCAGCGCTGAGACGAAAGACAGGGCTCTACTATCCATAGCCGAAAAGATTGAGAGGGAGAGGCCTCAACTCGAGCAGGTCAACACGGTAGATGTTGACGCAGCCGTCAAGGCAGGTCTGGCGGCGCCTCTGATTAAACGGCTCAAACTGGACACTTCAAAGGTCAATGATATGACTAAAGGACTAAGATCGCTGGCGGCGCTTGAAGACCCTGTCGGAAGAACTTTGCTCGCAACAGAGATGGACGAGGGCCTTGAACTCTACAAGGTCACATGCCCGATAGGCGTGATAGGCGCTATCTTCGAGTCTAGGCCTGATGCACTCGTCCAGATAGCCTCCTTATGTCTGAAGTCAGGAAACGCCGTCATCCTTAAGGGAGGTTCAGAGGCGTCAGAAACAAACCGGTTCCTAGCAGGGCTGATAAGAGAGACGATAAAACGGTTCGATGAGATCCCTGAAGACTCGGTGCAGCTCATCGAGACGAGAGAAGACTTCAGAAGCCTCCTAAAGCTTGACGGGTACATCGATCTCCTCATACCCAGAGGTTCAAGCTCACTCGTCAAGTACGTGAGGGAGAACAGCAAGATACCTGTCCTAGGCCACACTGAAGGTATCTGTCACGAGTACGTTGATGCATACGCGGACCTCGAGATGGCTGTAGAGATCTGCTACGACGCGAAGGTCCAGTACCCTGCCGTATGCAACGCTATGGAGACACTCCTCGTTCACAAAAATATAGCCGGAGCCTTTCTGCCGAGAATGGCTGAAAGGTACAAGGAGGCCGGGGTAGAGCTGAGAGGAGACGCCAGGACCAGAGAGATCCTGCCGGATGCGAAGGAGGCGACAGATGAGGACTGGAGGACCGAGTATCTGGATCTTGTACTCTCAATAAGGGTTGTAGACTCTATGGAGGAGGCTATAGAGCACATAAACCGCTACGGCTCACACCACACAGATGGGATAGTAACCCAGAACAGAGAGAACGCGAGGGAT
>JAGTQV010000050.1:0-10697 GCA_018397035.1 Candidatus Bathyarchaeota archaeon
TACGAAGGCTCAGTATCAGTCTGAAGTCATAGAGTTAGGGAACAAGATAGGGGCAAAGCACGGCCTCTCATTCAAAGACCCGATGGAGTTCCTCAAGTCACCGGTGAATCCGATGGTGGCGTACCCTCTCAGGCTCTTTGACTGCTCACCCATCAGCGACGGTGGGGCAGCCGTGATTCTGGCCGCTGCTGAGGAAGCGAAGAAGTTCACTGACACCCCTGTCTACCTCGCTGGCCTAGGCCACGCCTCAGGAACGATGTCGCTGCATGACAGGGCTGACTTGACATCGATCCCAGCTACAGTTGAGGCTTCTAGACTCGCATACTCAATGGCAGGAGTAAAGGCCGATGAGATAGACCTCGCGATGGTGCATGACTGCTTCACCATAGCCGAGTTGCTGGCGGCAGAGGATCTAGGTTTCTTCAAGAAGGGGGAGGGGGGTAAGGCTGCGGAGGAGGGGAGGACGTCACTGCAAGGCGAGATCCCAATCAACACTGATGGAGGCTTGAAGGCTAAGGGTCATCCGATAGGCGCCACAGGAACCGGAATGGTGATCGAGGTCTACAAGCAGCTCAGAGGGGAGGCTGGGAGAAGGCAGGTCAAGGACGCCGAGACAGGTTTGGTCCATAATGTCGGCGCTACAGGAGGCACAGTAATCGTCCAGGTCTACAGAACCTGATGACTCAGCCTGAAGGGGATAAGACTGAACAGGGAGAACCACCCCAACCTGTATCCAAGATCCCCGGAACCAGGCGGATCGGTGAACTCGATGGAGGAAGTGAAGCTCAAGATCGTGAAGGTTGAGAGGCCTGAGGGAGTGAATATTATTCTAGGCCAGTCTCACTTCATAAAGACCGTTGAAGATATTCATGAGTCGATTGTGTCGAGTGTGCCAGGGGCCAAGTTTGGGCTTGCCTTCTCTGAATCGTCAGGCCCTTGCTTGGTGAGGAAGTCTGGGACTGACCCTGAGCTTGTCGACTTGGCTGCCGAGAACATGATGAGGATCTCCGCAGGCCACACCTTCCTAGTCATGCTGAAGGAGATCTATCCAATAAACGTCCTGAACACGCTCAAGGATGTTCAGGAGGTATGCAGCATCTACTGTGCCACCGCAAATCCGGTGGAGGTCATAGTGGCTGAGACCGGAGGTGGGAGGGGTATCCTGGGAGTTGTGGACGGTCAACCCCCGAGGGGGGTTGAGGGTGAGGGGGAGGCTCAGGAGAGGAGGACACTCCTCAGGAAGATAGGTTACAAACTGTGAGTACCCTGACGGTTGAGCGTTAGGGAGCGACGCATCAAGACTGGTGTTCAACAATGGTTCTCCAAGTATTCAATACGATGTCCGGTGTCGAGGAGGAGTTCAAACCGATCAGCGGAAACAGGGTCAATATCTTCGTCTGCGGCCCAACAGTCTACGACTATTCACATATCGGACATGCGAGAACTTATGTGGCGTACGATGTGATTGTGAGGTACCTAAGATTCAAGGGATACAGCACGTTCTACCTGATGAATATAACAGATGTCGACGACAAGATAATTGAGAGGTCGAAAGAGAGGAATACTCCGCCATTAACATTGTCAGAGGAGTATACGAGGGAATTCTACTGCGACATCGCCATGCTCAACATATCTTCGATCAACCTCTTCGCCAAGGCGTCAGAACACATTCCAGAGATGATCGATCAGATAACCAGACTTTTGGAGGGAGGCTACGCCTACAAGGTTGACGGTGACGTCTACTTCGACATCTCCAAGTTCCGAGACTACGGGAGACTCTCACACCAGAATCCTGATGAACTTAAGAAACACAGGATCGAGCCGGACCCAAGAAAGAGAAACCCTGGCGACTTCTCACTATGGAAGAGCAGAAGCAGAGACGAGCTTGGGTGGGAGAGCCCATGGGGCTGGGGCAGGCCTGGGTGGCACATAGAGGATACTGCGATAACAGAGACCTACTTCGGGCCGCAATATGATATTCACGGAGGCGCTATCGAGCTTGTCTTCCCGCATCACGAGGCGGAGATAGCCCAGGCTGAATCTGTGAGCAGCAAAAGGCCGATGGTGAAGTACTGGATCCACACTGGCATGGTGAATGTGAGAGGCCAGAAGATGTCAAAGTCACTCGGAAACTTCGTGACGATAAGAGACGTTCTGAGAAAGTATAGTCCGAACGTCCTCAGGTTCTTCTTCATCTCAAGCCATTACAGGAGCCCGATAGACTACAGCGAAGCCAACCTCGAGAATGCCCATGAGAGTCTGCGACGGGTAGTGAAAGCCCATGCGGAGGCTGCTAGTGCACTGAGGGATGCCAGGTCTGCCGAGGATCGGAATGACCTCGAGTTCTCAAAGGTTACCGCTGAAAGCCGGAGAAGATTCATGGAGGCAATGGACGACGATTTCAACACACCCGTCGCACTCTCAGTCATGCTGTCTTTCTCGAGAAGGCTTGAGGCCTATGCGCACCTGAGGCCGGCGAAGAGGACACTGCAAGAAGGCCTATCTGTCCTCAGGGACTTCGCTTCAATACTGGGAATCGACCTGTCTGAAGCTCGCGTTGAGCAGCCAGAGATCACTGATGCCCTCATAGAGCTTATCGTGGAGCTCAGAGACGAAGCTAGGAAGAGGCGCGACTGGGCAACGGCTGACAAAATAAGGGAGCGGCTGGCATCCCTCAAGATCTCCTTGGAAGACGAGCCTGAAGGTACGCGATGGCAGATGAAGGTCTAAGCCGGAACATCCCCTAATCCTTCACGCCTCCACTGAGCCTTCCCTGTACGGCCGCAGCCGACCCGGGACTGAATCTACAATCTTTAAAAGTCATGCTGCCCTTCTATCACCACGCAGCGGTGTCTCCATTGGCAAGAAGAGGAACGACTGAACAGGATGTCCTCAACATGATATTGAATGCAGGCGAGGACGGCGTCCTCCAGTCGGAACTGTGGAAGACTATCACGGCTGATAGTCGAGAAGGCTCAAGGGCGATACTGAGGCTTGAGAGGAGAAGACTGATTGAACGTCGAAGAGAGCTCTTCGATGGGAGATGGACCTACAGGGTCCTGGCCAAGAGGAGAACACCTAAGATCGACTCGATAATAGCTGTACCATGTGCCTTCTGCCACCTCGAGGGTAGATGCAGCGAGTCAGGCGTTGTATCACCGATCAAGTGTGACAGGCTGACTGCTTGGCTCAGCAGCCTCGCGCAGACTGATCCCCCATGAACCTGCAAGAATCTCATTGACCATCACCTACAGATACTGAGGTCCTCATGCTCATCTGGTTATCCTAGAGAACCAGGCGCGGAAAGACTGATGGCCCGGACCTCCTCCTGGCTCATGAGGAGACGTAGAGACCAGTACCATAGGCTCGCCGTGCAGAAGGGGTACCGGAGCAGGGCTGCCTTCAAGCTCCTTGAGATGATCAGGAGCTACCGCTTCATCAAGAGGGGGGACTGGGTGATAGAGCTTGGGGCTGCGCCAGGAGGCTGGACTCAAGTCCTGGCAGAGACAGTCGGGGCTGAGGGGCACGTTCTGGCAGTCGATACTAGACCAATGGAGCCTCTGGACCAAGCCCAGGTCAAGTCACTCCAGCTCGACCTGACCTCAGAATCCGCAGTGAGCACTCTTGCGGAGGTATGCGGAGGGAAGGTTGACGCTGTCATCTCAGACGTTTCACCGAACATCTCAGGAGCATGGGATCTCGATCACTCAAGACAGATCTACCTCGCCAGGAGATCACTTGAGGTCGCTGAGAGTCTGTTAAGGACTGATGGGAACTTCCTGGTCAAGGTCTTCCAGGGCCGAGAACTGAGCAGCTTCCTGAATGAGGTTAGAAGAAGTTTCCGCGGATTGAGGATCATCAGACCCCGCGCAACAAGGGTGTCGAGTGCTGAGCTCTACGTCCTCGGCCTAGGCTTCTTGGAGTGAAAGATTTCTCGGACGAGGGGGGTGGAGTCTCATACCGACTCCCTCACAGTGTTGATGATCGCCTCAACCGGGGCATCGGTCTTGAAGCCGCCTCCTGTGAAGTGGGTGCGTGAAGCAGTGTAGCCGCAGGCCCTCAGGCCCTCCACCACCGACACTGGACTGGGGGTTCGTGTGCCTACCCTCTCACAGATGGTGTCGACAGTGTAGTAGGTTGGGGGTGCGTCAGCCTCCTCCAGCTCCAGAGAGAGCAACCTCCTGAGCCTTCCAGATCCACTGCTCCGAGGATCTTGGAGCCTGATCAGTCTTGAGCATAATGTCTTGTCTGTCAATCTTCCAAGGAAGAGGGGTCCAGCCTGACTGGTTTGAACCGAACCACATCTTCGACACTTCCTGATCTTGGGCTGATCTCTGGACACGACTCTGCTGAGACAGCGGAAGCAATGGTGGATGTATCCCATCTCTTGAAGGATCCTGTTCGCCTCTGTGGCCGAGCGTTTGATCCTCGCGTAGAGGCGGATGTAATGGTCAGTGCTGTGTGCGAAGACAGGTTCAGCGGCCATGCCCTGCCTTCCGGCGGATGTTACAAGAGCTCCTGCAAGCAGTCTCAAAGCGACCTCCCTAGAGTACTCGGCTCTCAGAGGTCTACCACCGTATCTCCTGATACAGGCATGGGGTTTTACCCCACAGAGGACAGCCATATCCGTCGCTGTCATCGCTAGTACTCCACTTTTGAGTATAGCTCTGATAGCGGAGTCGATGAACGGTACAGGGGAACCGTACGGGTCAAGGTCTATGAGATGCAACCTCTTCCCTGGAACTGAGTGTAGACTCAGGAAGACGTTGGCGTCCATGCATTGTACGTCAACTCGCCCGTCCAGGTTGTTTGATACTGCGTTGTAGTAGGATAAGGCGGCTGCGTCTGGCTCTATGTCGCTGAGGAGGACTCGATCAACTCCATCAACCTCTGCAGCATATCTAAGGCCACGAACGCCTGAGCCTGTCATGGGGTCGCAGATCCTCAGCCCCCCCTTCACCTCAGACTGGAGGCTGCGAGCGATGAGGATGGAGATGTCCCTATTCAGGACCATCCTCGAGTTATAGAATATGCTCGACCTGCCGCGCGTACTATCTAGGCCCAGAGGCAGTGTGAGCTTGACAGCGCCTTCAACGAGGCTGTAAGTGCTGAATGCTAGCTTCGAGTTAACAGCTGATCGCCCCACATAACAGTACTTACGCACCGCCTATTAGGAGATGCTTGGATAAGAGACTGGCAGATACTCCGTTGGATAGATGTTTCAGATGGCAGGAACGATCCTTGTCAAAGGGGTCCCTGGCGTGGGCAAGACCACCCTGGTGAGTAGAGTAGTTGAGAAGGTCAAGCTTCGGGGCTACACGGTTGGGGGAATGATGACCCGAGAGGTAAGGAGTGGGAAGGTGAGGGTCGGGTTCGAGATACTTGACCTGTATACCGGCGCAGTAGGCATACTAGCTCACATGATGGTGAAGGACGGCCCAAGGGTTGGAAAGTACGGTGTTGACATTGCAGGCCTTGAAACCGTGGGGGTCAAGGCGATCACAGAAAGCTTGGAACGGCCAGAAGTAGATCTTCTTGTGGTTGATGAGATAGGTTCGATGGAGCTCACGAGTTCAGCGTTCAAGTCTGCTGTCAGGCTTGCAGTCTCTTCAGGCAAACCCTTCCTAGGGACGGTTCAGCTGAAGCTCTTCAAAGGAATCTTGGAGATGTTAGGTTCAGGCAGAGCTTTGAGAGTAGTGGAGTTGACATATGAGAATAGGGAGCGACAGGTTGAAGAGGTCGCGAAGGAAGTATTGAAGATACTCGGAGAGCGTACGGAGGCAGATCAGGTTTCTGTATAGGGGGAAGGGGGACTAGGCGAGAACTCGCGGAGGCTGACAGCAGACGACTCAAGTAGCCGGACTGGACGAGGCTGGGAGAAAGCAGATTTCAGCTTCCCAAAGGGCCCGCTGATAGGTCCGCTCGTAGTAGCCGGCCTCCTCTTTGATGAGAGAGGGCTCTCCAAGCTCGAGGAGCTTGGGGTGAGAGACTCTAAACTCCTGACGGGGAGGTCGAGACAACTCCTCTCCCCAAGAATAGTCAGCCTCGCAGAGGCGCATGCGATCTTCGAGATCCAGCCTCAAGAGATCGACTCTGTAGTTCTTAGGGGTCGACCGATGGCTAGGTTGAATCAGCTCGAGGCTAGGGTCGCAGCAAAGATAATCGACAGACTGAAACCTGAGATCGCATATGTGGATGCCCCTGATCGAAGTCCGGAGAGATTTGCCTGCCAGATACTTCAGGGCCTGAAGACCCCGACTAGGATAGTGTCGGAACATCACGCCGACAGAAAGTATCTAGTAGTCTCCGCAGCCTCGATCCTGGCAAAGGTGAAGAGGGACGAGGTGATACACGAACTGCACAGGAGCTACGGCGACTTCGGTTCAGGCTACCCATCAGACCCGAAAACGACCGGGTTTGTAAAGGAATGGATCCTCAGGGACGGTTGTAACCTGCCCATTGTCAGGAGGACTTGGAGGACCTTCAGGAGGCTGCAGCGTGAACTAACGGAAGCCTAGGTCGAGGCCCTCAGGAGTGCCGAAGCCAACCACTATCAGGGAGTGGATCATGCGGATCAACTCGGCCAAGTATGGCTTGTAGATGTAGAATCCTGCCTCTGACTCATAGTCGTCGAATGTGTGTTCGGCGAGGCCGAGAAGATACTTGAGAGTGAACTCCTCGAGTCTGCCTCCACAGACCGTGTAGACCGCCCTTCCGAGGTCGAATCTCCTCTGGACTACTATTGGCAGCTGGAGCCTGTCGTGTAATCGTGGAGGCACTATCTCTGCCAGCCTCTCAAGTTCATCTCTCTTCAAGACTATGCTCCTTCCGTCGAGGGAATCAACGGATGGAGACTGCTCTTGAAGAAGGGTTTTGAGAGTCTTCCTCATCTTGGGCAGATGTTCGTTAAGCTTCTTAAGCTCCTCCCTCATCATCGTCCTGAAGGCCTTCTCTATGTGGCTCTCGGCCAAACCTGTCACCCCTCCAGCCTCGCGGTTATCATGACGTGATCTATCTCGTATGGTTCTAGGTGTACGACATCGAATACCTGAAACCCTGACATCCTCATTGTCTCAACCTCCCTCTCAAAAACAGTTGATGGACTCAAGGTCACATCGATACTCCTAGACTTCACAGCGATCATGACCTCTCCGCCTTTCTTAAGGAAGATGGAGTTGAGCGCAAGCAACTTAGCCTGTTCAGGCTGGGCTACGTCACAGTAGATCGCATCGACTCTGCCGACGATCATCTTGTACTTTGACGGCGTCCTAGCGTCTGCAAGGATCGGCTGAACGTTCATACGGTGTCGACAGACTCTCTCGATAAGCTCCCTTATGCTTCTGTGCGAGAACTCCACAGCATAGACCTCTCCCGAGCCCCCGACTATGTCGCTTACATGGCTGACCGTCGTGCCTGAGGCTGCTCCCAGATACAGGATCTTCGACCCAGGTCTCACAGGCACCATCGTTACACCGTTCACTATTGCAGCTGCAAGTTTGCTTCTGTAGGGGTTCCAGATCCTATACTCGGAACCAACATGCATTATCAGCTCTTCCCCGTAGAAGCTTATGCCCGGTGACAGGTTTCGCGTCGCGAGCCTCTGCAGTCCATTGACCGTTACCGTGAAGATGTTCCGGAACCTCTCATGTTCTCGAACCTCTGGCTCCCTCATTCCTGCTTCTCACCGGTGGCGGTGCCGGATACCTCTCCTGGATCTCTCTTATCCTCTTCTCAACAGACTCTTTCAGCTTGTTCCCTATGAACTCGCCTCTGAAAGCATCTATCCGCGCAGCGATTGAGAGTTTGCTGGCTAATGTTCTAGATATCTTCCCTCTCTGCCACCTTGGAGCAGTGTGTAGGGGTTGATACTGAAAGATGATGCCGTGCTTTGGGGGCCTGGAGCCTGTTTTCAGAGATCTGAAGAGTGCCTTCTCAGCACCCAGCACTTGGATCGTGCTTGACGGCATCTCCGCTAGTCGGCGTAGGCTTCCAGCGACAGATATGAGCCGAGCCGCCAAGAGCGGCCCGAGAATCGCCGATATATTCGGCGCAACCTCCCGCATCATCATTGAGAGGAGTTCCTCGGCCGCTCCTTTGGACCTGTAGAGTTCAAGAGCATTCTTCGAGAAGAGTCTGAGCACCTCAAGGTCCTGCGGACTTGCGGCAGATCCGATGGATCCCCTGGCCTTCTCACAGATGACCTTGGCTTTCTCGGCAGGCAGCCCCTCGGATACAAGCCTCTCAGTCGTGAAGTTCTCACGTAGCCCTAGGTCCGAGACCAGTCTCAAGTAGGTCTCATGCTTATCGACCAGCTTATCAAGTTCAGGGAAGTGCAGCCCATACCATTCACGGATCCTCCCAGAGAATAGGTTGAGTGTCTTGTCAAGGTCGTCGAGTGTACGGATAACTTGGACCACGTGGAGATCTCTCTTCTCAGTCTCTCTCGTCACAGCCTTCTCTGCCAGAGCTAGAGAGACTTGATGAGTGAACTGGCGGAATTCTTCAAGGCAGCTGAACTCCTCAAGCTGGACCGTGATGTCGCCGAGCCTCTCCCTAAATCTCAGCGCTGCCGCCGACCCTTCTACAGCGCGACACTTCAGGTTCAGACTCCTCTCGACGTTAGATGCAAGGTTCTGGTCTTCAAAGAGAAATTCGTCGTACCCCTTCACACGCATGGACTCCAAGAGTTGGGCGAGCTCATCCACGATCTCGCCCCGTTGAAGCTTGCTCACCCTTTCAGCAGCATCCTTAGGGTTCCTCGGGAAGAGCTTTGAACCTACAACCTTACCCTTCGCTCCAAGGGCGAATACTCCGACGAGCGTGGCGATCATTGTCGACTTCAAATACTCAGCCCCAGACCTGAAACCGGCGGCGGAGAACACTGAGGAATAATGCTTGAGAGCGATAAACCTTTTCAAACGGCTCACCCGCAGCAGTTATCTTCAAGAAGATTGAGTCCCCCCATATGCTGGAGGAGGACGATGGAGGATGCCGCCTACTAAAGTTGACCTAACATCAAGATTGGCAGGGCTGAGTCTGAGAAACCCCCTGATCCTAGCCTCAGGGATACTGGGTTCCTCAGGAGCGATGCTGAGAGAGGTAGCCCGCGAATGTGTTGGGGCCGTCACCACAAAGTCCTTCGGCACCACCGCGAGGGAGGGGTACCAGGGGCCTGTGATAACAGAGGTTGCAGCCGGCTACCTAAACTCTCTGGGACTTCCTAATCCTGGATCTGAACAGATGAAGGCCGAGATCAAGGAGGCTAGGAAAGGAGGGGTGCCGGTGATCGCGAGTATCTACGGATTCACTGAGGAGGAGTATGGGGTCGCGGCCACAGCAGCTCAGGATGCGGGAGCAGACGCTCTAGAACTGAATGTCTCATGCCCCCATGTGGAGGAGGTGGGCTTGGAGATAGGGAGGGATCCAGACCTGGTCGCTAGAGTCACCTCGGCCTCCAGATCGAAGTTCAACAGGCCACTCATCGTCAAGCTCTCGCCTAACGTAGGCGATATCGTCGAGATCGCTGAGGCTGCGGCCGGAGCTGGCGCAGAGGCCATCACAGCAGTGAATACGGTGAGAGCTATCGCTATAGATGTAGAGATGCGGCGTCCGATCCTTGGAGGAAGGTTCGGCGGGCTCTCAGGTCCAGCGATCAAGCCCATCGCCCTAAGATGCGTCTATGAACTCTACGAGAAGATCAGCCTTCCGATAATAGGCTGCGGAGGAATAACCGGTTGGCAGGATGCTGTCGAGTATCTACTCGCAGGAGCATCAGCAGTCCAGATAGGCTCGGCTCTCGTCAGCAGGGATTTCAGCGTCTTCAAGGAGATTTCGGAAGGCCTAGGGGCCTATCTCTCCCGGCACGGATACACACGACTCGAGGAGATAGTCGGCATAGCCCACGCCTAGAAGCTGACCGTCATATACCCCCCAGAACTAGAAACTATCCAGATCCAAGTGAGGCTGTGTGCTCTCTCGGTTCCCTGATTAGAAGCACCATCACCATCGCGGCCAAGAGCGATCCGAGAGAGATAGCGAAGCTCGTCTGGTATGCGGTTCTCGAGAAGATCCTGACGCCTTCAATCACATCCACCAGTCCGAAGTTGTCTAGGAAGTAGCCTATCCAGAGCTGGTAGAGTGCAGCCCCTATGAATGGGAAGGCGTTGGCGCTGCCTGTGACAGAACCCATCACTCTCCTGGGAAAGAGCTCCTTCACCATGACGATGCTTACTGGCATAACTCCGAATGAGAACCCGAGGAGGAGAAACAGGATCAGGACATAGGCGACCGGCTCCCCACCACCCAGTGATGTCAGGAGAGTCCAGGCGCAGCAGTAGAGGGCTGTGCCGAACACGTATACCCTCCTTCTGGAAAAGACGAGTCTATCCGAGATCAAGCCCCAGAAGGTCGCTCCGACACAGAACCCGACAGAGACCATCATGACGAGGAGGCTCGCATCAATCCTGTTCAAACCGTAGCTCTGCATAAGGTAGGGTACCCCCCAAAGTCCCTGCAGGCTCATGAACGTCCCGAAGAAGAAGAGTGGTGGTGAGGCGGTTAACCAGAAGTCCCTGCTCCTGAAGGCCAGGCGCACTCCAGAGCCGAGGCTTGAGCTCTGAAGGCTGGTGATGGAGCGCGGTGATAAAGGACCTTGCCGCGGCTCCTCCTCAGGCGAGTCTCTGACAACCATCCAGAGG
>JAGTQV010000050.1:10720-11388 GCA_018397035.1 Candidatus Bathyarchaeota archaeon
AGCCGCTATGAGCAGAAACGAGGACCGCCACCCCAGGCTCGTCACCACGAGTGCGAGTGGAGCGGATGCAGCTAATGCGCCGATGTTACCGATTGATACGACCAACCCTGTCAAGCTTGCGAAGCTTCTAACATCAAACCAGGATGAGATGAGCTTTGCTATACAGAGAAAAGCCACCGAGACTCCGACGCCAAGAACAGCCCTGCCTAACATGGCGGCCGGGAAAGTCGGTGCCAAGGCAAAGATTAGGGTGCCTATCGATGTCAGGAGAGAGAAAGATGCCAATGTCTTCCTGGGACCGAGGGAGTCAACAAGGAGTCCAGCCGGGATCTGCATCACAGCGTAAGGGTAGAAGTATAGAGAAGAGAACAAGCCTAGAGAGGTGGCGCTCACCGAGAAGTCCCTCATGAGATCTTCAACTATGACAGTGACCGATACCCGATGGAAGTATCCCATGAAGTAAAGCATAGAGGACGCCAGGACAATCAACCATCTACTACGAGACGTACGTAGGCCTCCTCGAGCAGAGAGTGATGGAATCCTGAATCCATAGACCCGCTTCAGACTTCGGTTTAGTGTTTGAGTGAACACCTCGGAGTTTAGTCCGAGGATGCGAGCCCTTTTCTAATCTTAAAGACTGAAATAAAGATGGGCTCAGCGAGCGCTTT